>VGSD01000117.1 GCA_016875155.1 Deltaproteobacteria bacterium
CCCTCGAAGAGATTTTTTGGTGATTGCAAAAGCGGTCATTCTCTTTACCGTCATTACTGAATCGGCAGGGGCTTTATTCCTCTTTACCTGCTTTTCACAAGACTTTCCATTCTGGAATGCACTGTTTCAGTCCGTTTATCATTCTGTATCAGCCTTCAATAATGCGGGGTTTTCACTCTTTTCTGACAGTCTGATGAAATATCAGGGAGACCTGCTGGTCAATCTAACGGTCATGGGGCTGTTGGCCATCGGAGGGGTCGGTTTCATCGTCCAGTATGAAGTCTTCTCAAAATGGAAAGGAGATCAGAAAAAACTCTCCATCCATAGCCGAATGGTTCTTGTGACAACGGTTGTCCTCATTCTCGCGGGCGCCTTCTTCTTTTATTTTTTTGAGCGGAATCATCTCCTGAAAGATGCGCCCCTGCAGAATAAGATTCTGGCTTCCTTCTTTCAGTCGCTGACTCCGAGAACCTGCGGGTTCAATACCGTGGATATCGGACTTCTGACCAATGCGACTCTTCTGCTTCTCATCGTTCTGATGTTCATCGGAGCATCTCCGGGTTCCACTGGCGGGGGAATCAAGACAACGAGCACGGCCCTGCTGCTTCTGATGATCTGGAACAGGCTGAAAGGGCGGGAAGAGATCAATATTTATCACAGGACGATTCCGAAAGAGGCCGTCAGCCGGACCATTTCCATCATCTTTGCCTCTGCCTTTTCCGTCTCCATCGTCACATCATTGCTTCTGCTCACAGGGGGAGGCGGACTGTCGCCTCTGCAGAACCGTCACTACTTTGTGGAGTATCTTTTTGAAACGGTTTCCGCATTCGGAACGGTGGGATTATCCATGGGGGTGACTCCCAAGCTGAATGATGTGCAGAAACTGGCAATTATTGTGATGATGTTTGCCGGCAGGGTGGGACCTCTGACGCTTGCCTATTCTCTTTCGAGAAGCGCCGTAAAAAGGGGTTTTACCTATGCGGAAGAGGGGGTGATGGTGGGGTAAAACCATTTCGGATTGCGGATTTCGGAGTGCGGATTGTGGAATCGGGAAAAAGCAAGAGAACAATAAGGAGAGAATAAATTGCGGATTTCGGATTTCGGAACTTGGAATAAAGGAGACGCAAAAGACAAATAAGGAGAGAACAGATGAAACGGGTGGTGGTGATTGGGTTGGGGATTTTTGGGTTTAATATTGCAAAAGATTTATACGAGAATGGATTCGAAGTGGTGGCAATTGACAAGGACAAGGAAGTGGTTCAGAAGATTAGAGACCACTCGACCAAAGCGATCCTCGCCGATGGAACAGACAAAGAGATCATGGAATCGATCGGTTTGCAAGAAGATGATGTCGTCATTGTGTCTTTCGGAGAGGACCTGGCTGCTGCTACTCTCCTGACCCTTCACCTCAGAGAGATGAAGGTAAAGCGAATCATCGTGAAAGCCCCGGATGAGGATCACAAACATGTCCTGGAAAAAGTGGGGGCCACAGAGGTGATCATCCCGGAAAAAGAGATGGCGGATAAAATAGCCAGAGGCTTGATCTCACCCAATGTCCTCGATTATATTCCCCTATCAGAGGATTATACGATTTGTGAACTGGTGCCTCCTTCCAGTTTTATGGGAAAGGCGATCGGAGAGCTTCATTTGAGGACGAAGTACCACATCGAGGTGATCGCTGTGAGAGAGGTGCTTCCAGATCGGATCCGAATGGTTCCCCGAGCCGATTTCGTGATTAAGGATAGCGATATACTGGTCGTCATCGGGAAAGGAGAGGATATTCAGAAAATCAAATGAGGTAAACAGGGAAAAAGATGAAGATTGTCATTATTGGAGCCGGAGAGGTCGGATTTTTCCTCGCTCAGAGACTCTCCCTTGAGAAACACAACCTGGTGATTATTGACAGCGATCCGGAGAAATGCGCCCATGCCCAGGAAACGCTCGATGTCTCGGTGATCGAAGGAAATGCTTCGAGTCAGAACGTCCTGAAAGAGGCAGGTATAGAATCAGCGGACATGCTTATTGCGGCCTCAGGCGTGGATGAAATCAATCTGATCGCCTGTATGGTTGCCTCCAAAATGGGAGTGAAGAGGAAGATCGCTCGGGTGAGAAATCCGGATTATTACGAAAAATCGTCCATCCTGAAACCGGAAGATCTTGGCGTAGACCTTTTCATCCATCCAGAAGAGGAGGTTATTGAAGAGATCACACGGCTCCTCATGCGGGCATCCGCCTCGGAGGTCGTTGAGTTTGAAAACGGCAAGATTCTGGTCGTAGGGTTGAAGCTCGATAGTCATTGTCCCAATTTAAATAAGCCCCTGAAAGAGGTTGGCATGGAGGAGGAGAGAAGGAATATCCGGGTGGTAGCGATGTTGAAAGGGGAAAAGACGATCATTCCCACTGGAGAGGACTATTTTAGTAAAAACGACCAGATCTTTGTCATCACTAAACGGGAAAGTCTCTCTCATGTCCTCTCGCTTTCCGGGAAGACAGACCAAAGGCTTGAGAAAATCATGATTTTAGGAGGAGGAAAGATCGGCCGGGGCTTAGCGGAAAAACTGGAGCGGCAGATCGAGGTGACCCTCGTCGAGTCAGATCGCGAAAAGTCAATCAAGATTGCCTCCCAGCTTAAAAGAACAGCCGTATATCAGGCCGATGGGACGGAGATTGATACCCTTGCGAGGGAAGGGCTTCTGAACATGGATGCCTTTATTGCGGTCACCTCCGATGATGAGAACAATATCCTCTCCTGCCTGCTTGCCAAACATCTCGGTATTCATAAGACGATCGCCCTGGTCAATAAGCCCACCTATCTTCCGCTCCTTCCTGTGATTGGAATTGATTCCACCGTTAACGTTCGGCTTTCTACGGCGAGCGCCATTTTGCGTTTTATCCGGAGAGGAACTATTCTTTCTGCGGCTACCTTTCACGGTATCGAAGCGGAAGCCATTGAGTTTGAGGTCATGAGGTCAAGCCGGATCATTGGCAAGCCATTGAAAGATTTGGGATTACCAAAGGGCGCCCTGATTGCGGCTGTCGTTCGAAAGGGCGAGGTCGTCATCCCTCACGGAAAGAGTGTTTTAGAACCCGGGGATAAAGTGATTGTTTTTGCTCTTCCAAATGCGATTTCAGCCATCGAAAAGAGGTTTTCATAATGTAGTTGTTCCGACATCGTAAACAAAGGGGGGAATGGAGGGAGTCCATTGAAGCTTTCCAATATCATATATACCTTATCCAGCCTCTGGCTTCTTCTCAGCGGGTTCTTCATTCTTCCTATGGCCTTTTCACTCTATTACGGGGACGGACTCCATTTCATCTATATCGCCCAGATGATCGGGATGAGCCTGCTGAGTTTGATTCTTCGAGGGCTCATCAAGAAGCCGGCTGAGCTCCAGATCAGAGAAGCCTATCTGACCGTAACTTTGTGCTGGATTACCTTCTCCCTCTTTGGTTCTATCCCGTTTTTGGTCTCCCGCTATATCCCGAACCTGACCGATGCCTTTTTTGAGACGATGTCAGGATTCACGACGACCGGAGCCACCATTCTGACGGATATCGAGGTCCTTCCAAAGAGTCTGCTCCTCTGGAGAAACATGACGCAATGGTTGGGTGGAATGGGGGTCATTGCCCTGGCTGTGGCTGTCCTTCCCTTTTTAGGGGTCGGAGGAGTTCAGCTTTTCAAGGCTGAAGTGCCTGGCCCGATCAAAGACAAAATCTCTCCCAGGATAAGTGAGACGGCCAAGATCCTCTGGGCCGTCTACCTTTTTTTCACCGTGGCGGAGATTGTTCTTTTGATGTTGGGCGGGCTTTCTTTTTTCGATTCGGTCTGTGTCACCTTTGGGACATTGGCCACCGGCGGGTTTACTCCCACCAATGCGAGCATTGCGGCCTATCCTTCTCCGTATATTCACTATGTGGTCATCGTTTTTATGTTTATCGCAGGGGTCAATTTCTCTTTACATTACTGGGCGCTCAGAGGGAAGCCCCAGTTCTATTATACCAATCCCGAGTTTCGCTTCTTTCTTTTAATAAACGTCCTGGCCGTGGGATTGATCATGGCCTCGCGTCTGGCAAGGGGAGACACCCTTTCGGAGGAATTGATCAGGAGCACGCTCTTCCAGACCGTTTCGATCGTGACGACGACGGGTTTTATCACCCATAATTATGAGCAGTGGCCTTTTGTGACCCAAATCATCCTTCTTGCGTTAATGTTCATCGGAGGTTGCACCAGTTCGACTGGAGGAGGAATGAAGAATGTGAGAATTCTGGTTGCCTTTAAATTTCTGGGGTCGGAATTAAAAAAGCTCTTCCACCCCCACGGGATCTTTCCGATCCGGATGGGGGGCAGGACCGTTCCGGAGGGTTTAGTCTTGAATATTATCGGTTTCCTTGCTCTGTATATTCTGCTCTTTTTTTTAGGTGTGATGGCGATGAGCGGACTCGGTCTCGATATTGATACTTCGGTTGGCGCAGTGGCTGCTACTCTTGGGAACGTAGGGCCGGGAATCGGTGCAGTGGGGCCTGTGGAGAATTATGCGCATCTGCCGGCCCTGGGGAAATGGATACTTTCTTTTTTAATGATGGTAGGCCGTTTGGAAATTTTTTCTATCCTGGTAATCTTTACCCGCCCCTTCTGGCACTAATCCATCATTTCCCCCATTCTTTTCCGTGTTTTTCCGGATACAACCAGGGTGATTTCGCCCTTCAGTTTATTTTCGCCAATCTGATTTCGAATCTCGCTCACCTTTCCCCTTCGAACCTCCTCATACATCTTGGTCAATTCCCTCGTAAGGACGATCTCCCTGTCTCCGAGAACTTCAAAAATATCCTCCAGGGTTTCAGTGAGGCGGTGAGGGGATTCATAGAAGATGAGGGTCTCCTTCACTTCCTCCAATTGTTTCAGCAGGTCTCTCCTCTTCTTCGATTTATTGGGGAGAAAGCCTTTAAAGAGAAATGCATCCGTGGGAAGACCGGAGACACTGAGAGCTGTAATAAGCGCAGAAGGGCCTGGAATTGATATGACCGGGATCTCGTTTTCAATGGCCAATCGGATCAGACGGTATCCCGGGTCAGAGATACCAGGGGTTCCTGCATCCGAGACCAGGGCAATTCGTTCGCCCTGATTCAAACGGGTGAGGATAAAGTCTCTTTTTTTCAGTTCATTCCCTTCAAAGAAACTGGTCATCGGGACATGGATGCCGAAGTGTCTAAGAAGGAGAAGGGTGTGGCGGGTATCCTCTGCTGCTATCAGGTCCACCTCCTTTAATATCCGGAGTGCCCTCAGGGTGATGTCCTCGAGATTCCCTATAGGAGTCGAGACAATATAGAGAATTCCTTGCTTCTTATCGTGCTGAAAGGAGGTCATATAATTTCAATATCATTTATCTGAAAATCGATCAAGAGGTGCGGAGATAAAAATGGATTTCTGAAAACATTTTGATTCCCAAATCGATGTAATCTTTTTAAATCGGTGTAATCAGAGATTTCTGAGCTTTTTCAGAAATCTCCAAAAAAAGTATTGACAATTGATGGCAAAAACAATAAATAGAAATAGTATCAGAACGTTGAGGACAGGACACCCGTGCCAGAGGAACTTTCTCCTGACAAGAAAACGATCGACCTGACAGAAGAGATGCCTCTCGTGGAGGGGATGGAGACGGATGAGGAGTTCCTCCTTGCGAGGGATCTCACCGGCTTCTTTCTCAAAACCTTTAAGTCCATCCGGTTTTATCCGCCTGATAATCCAACCATCAAGGGATTCCGAGATCAACTCTTCAAGAAATTACAATATTTTTTAAATAAATACCCTTCCTTCATCATTCAGATTGGCGAATTCACTCTTTCTTTCAAAGATAGAGTGATTTACGAAAACAGGGATACCAAATCCAGCCTTGCCTTTCTCCTCTATAAAGATGGATTGAGGGAACTCCGGTTTGCGAAAGGATTGGAAGAGTGGGAAGTTCAAGGGCTGATGGATGTCATCCGGGGAAGTGAAAGCATCAATCAATTGGAAGATGATTTAGTCACCCTGATATGGGAAAGGGATTTCACACATATCAGTTATCTTGCCACAGACGATTTTCTTGAAGAGACACCCATTCTCATTCCTGAAAATGTCGATCAGCTTAAAAGCAAACTGATTTTCAAGCCACTTGCCTATAATGTCCAGGTAGACATCGGGGAAGAGGAAGAGGACGATCTGGATAAACTCATTTCCCAGACGGTCAGGGAAATGCCCATCCGAGACAAAAATGTTTATTTTCTCACCACAGAAGAATTGGACCGCTTGAGAGCAGAGGTGGAGAGTGAGATTGATCCCACTTTTGTCTTCAACGCCATTGATATTCTTTTTGAGATTCTGGGGCTCGAACAAGAGAAAGAACCCTACCAGGATAGCATCAATCTCCTTACAAAGATGTTAGACGGCCTTCTCACCCTTGGTGAATTTCAGAGGGCAAGTGATCTGCTAAAGCGCCTCTATATCATGATTAAAACCTATGAACTCCGGGACTGGCAGGCTGAAGCCATCCAGAAGTTAATCGAAAGTGCCGGCAATGAAGTGAGGATTGAAAGAATCGGCAGGATTCTCGAGAGAGAAGGGGGCGTTCGTCTGGAGGATGTGAATGAGTATCTCATTCTGCTTCAACAGAACTCGATCAAGCCTCTCATCAAACTGTTAGGAGAACTGAAGAATTCGAAGACCAGGAGAGTCCTTTGCGACGCTCTGTCCGAGATCGGGAAAAACGCCATTGAACTCTTTACCCCTTTTATTGACGATAGGCGATGGTATCTCGTTCGCAATATCACCTATATCCTCGGACGGATTGGAAAAGAGAAGGCCCTTCCTTACATCCAGAAAACCTTCAACCATGAAGAGCTCCGGGTGAGACGGGAAGCCGTGCAGGCGCTGGGATTGGTCGGTGGCCCAAAAGCGGTTTCACTGCTTATTAAAGCCCTGAATGACAAGGATACACGGATCCGGGCAATGTCCGCGATCAATCTCGGGAGAATAGGCAAGAATGTAGGTCTGGCAGCTCTTCTTGAAGCCATCCAGTCAAAAGACTTTCAAAAGAAAGAGCCAGCCGAGATGAAGGCCTTTCTCGATGCGGTTGGAATGCTTGGATCGAACGAAGCCCTTCCGGTGCTTCAGCAGATGTTAGAGAGGAAGAGTCTCTTTGGAATGGGCAAGAAGGATGAAACAAAGATAGGGGTGGCCAATGCACTGGCGATGATTGGAACCCCAGAGGCAAGGGCCATTCTGGAAAAAGGGATGAATTCAAAAGATGAATCTATTCGAAGTGTGTGCCAGCAGGCATTATCGAGAACCATTCCATCAAAGGAGTCCCCTGTCTGATGGTTGAAAAACCGTTTTCCACACAGGAAGATCTATCTTCCAAGATGGGAACCGAATTTGTCATCCGGTTTTACCGCCTCCTCAAGGGCACAGCCATCTATGACCGGAATAATGTCGTCATGGACCAATATGCCCAGGAGTGCCTCCAGACAATCAATAACACGGTCAAAGCAGATGACCATCTTTTCTTCAAGATCGTTCGTGACAACTCCTTCTTTAATGGGGTGAAGATTCAGGTGCGAGCGGACAATTACCCAATCTTTAAAGGTTTTTTAAACGAGTTGAGGAAACGGTGGATCGGAGAGGTCGAATTTTCAGAAGAGGTGAGCAAAGACCATCTCAAAGATTTTGTCTTCCTGCTCTCTGGACTGGAAGAAAATAATGAGAGCAATTACCTCTATGTGACGAAACAGCTTGAGTACAAGAGTATTCCTCATATCCATGTCGCAAAGCTGGAGTTTTTTAAAGATGAGGAAATCTATGTTGATTCCGAGGACCAGAAACGGCGCTCCAAGGAGGTCTACTTTAAATCAATCAACCTGGTCAAAGAGGTGATGGACGGCGTTA
>VGSD01000118.1 GCA_016875155.1 Deltaproteobacteria bacterium
CTCTCTTCATGCGACCCGTGAGGCTGCCAAAACTGCTTACAAAATGGCGGGGGTAGGGCCATCGGATATAGACATTGCCACGGTCCATGACTGCTTCACGATTGCAGAGGTTGTGGCATACGAAGATCTCGGATTCTGCGAGAAGGGAGAAGGTGGAAAGTTGATTGAAGCAAAAGAGACCTATGTCGGAGGCCGTATTCCCGTCAATGTCGACGGAGGGTTGAAGTCAAAAGGCCATCCTCTTGGAGCCACAGGCGTCTCCATGGCCATTGAAGTTACAAAACAGTTAAGAGGGGAAGCAGGGCCAAGGCAGGTAAAAGACGCAGAGATCGGTTTGACCCATAATGTGGGTGGATCCGGGCAGGTGTCATTCATTCATATCTTCAGGAGGCAATAGAATGGAATTCAAGAACTTTTCTCTTTTCATCAGCCAGACAAAAGTGAACCGGTTTGCGGATGATTTGGCAGGGGGAAAAATCATGTCCACGCTCTGTAAGAAGTGCGGAAAACAGTACTATCCTCCTCAGGCAGACTGCCCATCCTGCATGGAAAGCGATATGGATTGGAAGGAACTTAAGGCAGAGGGGAAACTATTGACCTTTACGAAGATCCATGTTCCTCCGGAGCATTTTGCAGTCCGTCAACCTCTCATGCCGTTTTCAAGCGTCCAGTTCGAACCCTGTCCCATTGGCATCATCGAGGCGGAGAAGGGGTTGCCTGTCATGGGCTGGATACCTAAAATGGATGTCAAGAAAATTAAGGTGGGAATGAGGATGAAGGCCTCGCCCTTCACCCTCCCCGACGGCAAAATCACAATCGTGCTGGAAACAATTTAAATAGGGGATTTAAGGGTTCGAGGGGCAGGCCAAACCCTTTTAAGAAACTTGAACCCTGGCCCCCTTGACTCCTGTTGCTTTTTTGTTTAGGAGATCAAATGGACTCAATCTATTTTAGCGAAGAACATAATATCTTCAGGAAATCCCTGAGAGATTTTGTGAAGAAAGAGATTCGCCCTTATGCTGAGGAATGGGAAGAGGCTGAGATTTATCCCCGTGAGATCTTTAAGAGGATGGGAGATCTTGGTTTTTTAGGTGTTTCCTATCCTGAAGAGTACGGGGGTGGCGGTGGAGACTATTTCACCACTATCGTTTTTGCTGAAGAGATCTCCAAATGCGGGGCACTCGGTTTTGCGATGAGTGTTTTAGTACAAACCGATATAGCTTCTTCAGCACTGAATGAGTTTGGGACTCATGAACAAAAACTGAAATACCTTAAACCGGTTTTGGCCGGGGAGAAGATCATTGCTTTGGGGGTCACCGAACCCAGTCACGGTTCAGACGTGGCCTCTATCGAGACAACGGCCGTTAGAGATGGGAACAACTATATCATTAAAGGAAGCAAGATATTTATCACGAATGGGACCCAGGCCGATCTGATTACCCTCGGAGTGAGAACAGGGCCAGGAGAAGGCGAAAAAGGACTCTCTCTCATCATTTTTGAAACCAGTACCCCCGGTTTCTCAGTGGGAAGAAAATTAAAGAAAATGGGGATGCATTCTTCCGATACAGCCGAATTATTTTTTGATGACTGTATTGTCCCCGTTGAAAATCTTTTGGGGAAAGAGGCCCAAGGTTTTTATGCCATCATGACAGGTTTCGAGAATGAGCGCTTGGTGGGAGCTGCCATGTCCTATTCAGGGGCTGAGGTCGCTCTTGAGCTCTCCCTCCAATATGCCAAGCAGAGAATCCAGTTTGGAAGACCCATCGGTCAATTTCAAGTGATTTCTCATATGCTTTCCGAGATGGCGACCCACATTGAAGCCGCCAGGCAGTTGACTTATCATGCCGCCTGGTTAAAAAGTAGAGGAAAGCCATGCAGGAAGGAAGTTCATATGGCGAAGGTCTTTGCCACAGAAATAGCCATCCAGGTGGCAAACAAGGCAGTCCAAATTTTTGGCGGTTACGGATATATGCAGGAATATGAGGTCGAAAGAATATATCGAGACGTCAGGCTGGCCAATATCGGTGCTGGGACCTCACAGATCATGAAGAACATCATCGCAAAACAATTAGGATTATAAAAGCGGATGACTATCATTCTTGGAAAATATTTTGAAGATTTTGAAGAGGGGATGGAATTGGTGACTCTTGGAAGGACGATGACCGAGGCGGACATCGTCAATTTTAGTGGCTTTACAGGCGATTTCAACCCGCTTCACACCGATGCCCAGTATGCCTCAAAAAGCATGTTTGGAGAAAGGATCGCCCATGGGATGTGCGGATTTTCCATGGCAACCGGTCTCCTGGTCCGTCTCAACATCTTTGAAGGAACGATTGTCGCCTTTTATGGAATCGATGAATGGCGATTTCTTACACCGATCAAGATCGGAGATACTATCCATGCCATAGGCAAGGTGAGGGAGAAGAGAGAATCCAAAAAAGAGGCCCAGGGTTTAATCACATTTACGGTAGATGTATTGAACCAAGAAGGTACTTCAGTGATGGGAGGAATGGTTAAAGTCATTGTGAAGAAACGGCCCTCTTGATAACAACTGTCAGAAATTTACCTTTTCTTTTCCCTTCAGACCAAGGATTAATCTTGCTTCATCAGGAGAAGCAATGTCTCGATCCAGATCTTTTGCTATTCGCACCATCTTCTCGACCAGTTCAGCGTTGCTTTTTGCATATTCCCCCTTTCTGATTCTAAAATTGTCTTCCATCCCCACCCTCACATGCCCACCTGTCATGACGGCCAGCGTTCCCATGTGAAACTGTGCAGGATAACCTGCACCGATCACCGACCAGGTGTGTTGATCTTCCCCATAGAGTTTGTCAGCTGTTTTTTTCATATGGAGAAGATCGTCAAGAGTGGATTGGATACCTCCAAGGACTCCGGTTACAAACTGCATATGAAGAGGGCGATCCAGTAAGCCCTTATCGAAGAGAAACTTTGTATTGTAGAGGTGGCCTACATCATACATCTCATGTTCAAGTTTTGTTTCGTTCTCCCTCGCAATTTTACAGATATATTCCAGATCAGCAAACGTGTTGGCGAAAATAAAATTACGAGTTAATTCCAGATACGGTTTCTCCCATGAGAATTTGAATTCCTTGAACCGATCTAAAAGGGGATAGAGCCCAAAGTTCATCGATCCCATATTGCATGAAGCCAATTCAGGTTTGAATAAGGGGATCGTTTTGGTCCTTTCTTCGATCGACATTCCTGCTCCTCCCCCTGTTGAGATGCAGATGATCATATCACTTCGCTCTTTGATCGATGAAATAATCTCCCGGAATATATCCAGATTCGAGCAGGGTTTTCCATCTTTAGGATCTCTTGCATGGATATGGGCGATGGTTGCTCCAGCTTCACCAGAGCGAACCGCCTCATCTGCAATCTCTTTAGGCGTAAGAGGGAGATAGGGGGTCTGAGTTGGGATGTGAACAGAACCGGTTACAGCTGCCGTGATGATCAGTTTATCCATAACAAACTCCGTTCATCATTATAGCGATTCTGTGTTTCATTCGCCGATTATCCTAAAATACTTAATATCCATAAGATTCCCTTTCTTATCTTCATTAAAGACCGCCTGAACCCTTGCACCGATTTTCACCTTCGATTCATCTTCGATATTGATAAAGTGTTGGAAAGAATTATCGCACCCATCAAGCTTTATAAAACCGTACCCATAAGGAACAGGCTTCGTGATTCCTGTTTCAGGATCGATGAAAGAGAAGCGGATGATGGTGAAGGCGACCAGGATTCCTTGATCGCTTAGTTCGACCAGTTCTTCCATTCTTTGAAAACACGGACCGCACACCTGTCGGGGTGGAACATAAACCTTCAGGCATTTGGGGCAACGAATCCCAAAAAGCTTCTCATGATCTCGGAGCTCCATCAGAAATTTGCTCCCCCATCTTCCAACCGAATATTGAAAAGGTTGTTCAGCTTCCCCAGACCCTTTGGTCAATAACTCCATTTCTTTTTCAGGCATTTTTTCTCCTTGATCATTTAGGTTTTTCTTTGCCGTATAGGAGGATGTCTGACCACATGCATCCTCCGAAACCAGTGCTGACCGCGATCTTTACATCGGGGACTTGGTGCTCTCCTGCCTTGTCCATGATCTGCATTGCTACTTCCGCACACCGGATAAGGCCGGTCGCGCCGATTGGATTGGTGGCGATCACTCCTCCTGATGGGTTGACCGGCAATTCTCCATCCATATCGGTGACTCCATCCCAGACAAGCCGTGGGGCCTCCCCATCTTTGCAGAGCCCCATCGATTCAAGCCACATCAGGCCTCCAAAAGAATAAGGCTGATAGAGTTCGATGACGTCAATTTCTTTCAAGGGTTCTCTGATCCCACATTTTTGATACAATTCCTTGGAGGCATTCTTGAGAGATTGGAGCCCATGAAAGTTGACATCATTAATATAAGTGTACAGATGCCTATTCGCTGTCCCCCATATCCATACCGGAATCTCTGTGATCTTCTCTGCCACATCTTCCGATGCAAAGATCACCGCACAGGCTCCATCCGATCGGGGACACATGTCGAGGAGTTTGATCGGATCGCATAACATGGGAGAACTTAAGACCTCCTCAATGGTCACCTCCTTCCGTAGATGAGCATAAGGATTGTGATAGGCATTCTTACGATCTCTCACCACCACTCTCGCAGCGTCTCTTTCTGTGATCCCGTAATCGTTCATGTAGGCTGAGGCCTCCACAGCCAAGCCACCGATGGCTCCTGCAAAGGTCAGTCGGTCCCAGATCGGATCAAAGGCGGTGTTAATGGCAGCCGTCGTGTCCGATTCGGAATTCTTTTCCCATCCAATCACCAAAGCCTTATCAAACAGACCGGAAGCCACCATTTGATAGCCGGCAATGGCCAACGTGCTTCCTGTCGTTCCTCCGGTGGTCAGTTTAATCGTGGGCTTCATCAAACCGCCTGACCCATCAATGCTCCACATATCTACGTAGTTGATTCCTTCAAAATGGTCCATGTTTCCGATGATGACCAGATCGATATCATCACGGGTCAGCTCCGCGTCTTCAAGGGCCTGGGTAACTGCTTCATAGATCAGTTCGACGCCATTGACATCGATTCGCTTCGACTTATGATAGGTCTGGCCGGTTCCTACAACGGCTACTCGTTTAGCCATCTTCTCCTCCTAATATCCAGACACAGTGAGACTGTCCACATGGGCCATTGACACCGTGAGCCAGAGCTGTCTTCGAACCCGGAATCTGCCTCTTCCCAGCACCTCCCCGCACCTGAAGTGTGGCTTCTGCAATTCTGATCAGACCTGCAGCTATCACCGCATGAGCAGAGAGGCATCCTCCTGAGGGATTCAGGGGGATTGAGCCCTTCATCTCGGTCTCTCCTTTTTCTACCAATTTCCCACCCCCTCCTTTGTCGCAGAATCCAAGCCCTTCGGACCACATCAATTCCTGATAGGAGAAAGCATCGTAGATCTCTGCCACATCGATCTCTTTAAAAGGATTTGTAATCCCGGCCATCTTGTAAGCGGTCTGAGCTGCCTTCTCAAGGGATTTGCATTCTGCCAGATCTCTATCGCCCAGATGGTATGCATCGGCACAGAATCCCACCCCTTTAATCCAAACAGGATGTTTCGTGAAACGTTTCGCAGTTTTCTCATTCGCTAGGATGACGGCGCACGCACCATCCGTAATGGGCGAAGCGTCCAAAAGCTTAATGGGATCGGCAAGCATTCTCGAATTCAAGACGTCCTTCAAAGAGAGATCCATAGGCAGTTGGGAATAGGGGTTGTTCTTAGCATTTCTATGGTTTTTTACGGAAACCATGGCACACTGCTCTTCCGTGATCCCATATTTGTCCATATATCGTCTCGCCTGCAAGGCTGCAGAGGTAATGCCATCCAAACCAAGAGGCCGGGTGTAAATGGGGTCGAACATAGCGTTGGTGATAAGGCTGGAAACACTCTCTGATCCTTTGGAGTGGGCTGTGACTAAGGTGGTGCCGTAGGAGTGAGAGAGAATTCGGGTCATCCCATAGAAGGCGACAAAGGTTCCATCTCCTTCGACACAAGAGATGTTTTTGTCCCAGGCTCCAGAAGCATCCCCCACGGCCATGCTGGAGATGGTCCTGCCATCCCAGAAATCATTGCATCCAGTGACGATATTGTCGATATCCTTGGTCGTCATGTCCGCATCCTCAAGCGCTTTTGTAACCGCCTCAAAGACCATGTCCGCAAAGGTCTCAGCCTTTTTCCTTCTCTCCTGTTTGGTCATGCCTATCCCAATGATGGCTACCTTTTCCATGATCTCACCATACCGAAAAGTTAAATTCCAAGCACCAAATTCCAAATCCCAAATAAGCTCCAATTACCCAATGTTCAAATAACCCAAGCACATATTTACCAGTCTTGCTTTCGAATTTTGGTCATTATTTGATTATTGGTGCTTGGAGATTGGTAATTCTCATTTGATTGGTTTGAAATATCTTATATCCAAAATGTCACCAATCCTTTCGTCTTTGAACACCGCTTCGACCCTCATCTCTGGTTTAATCTCCTCCAAATTAACCTCTCCGAGTAAGTGAACCAAACCGGTGCTGGCTTTATCCAGAAGGATAATGCCATAAGCGAATGAAGGTTTCATTGGCATCACTGAACTCGTGTAATGAACCGTGGTATACGTGATTAAGGTTCCTTTCGGACCCACCTCAACCCATTCATGGAGAGTTGAGAAGCAATTGCCGCAGGTTTTTCTCGGAGGGAGGTAAACCCTATCACATTTTGCACACCTGGTGCCGTAAATTTTCTTGTGATCCCTCAATGCAATCAGAAATCGACTTCCTACTTCTCCGACAGACCACGTATACGGGACTTTAATCCTGCTCTCGTAAACCAATGGTTTTACAGTTTCTAACCATTTGTTCATAAGGAAGTTCTCCTTCGATTGAACTGAATGTCTATACTCTCTCCTTAAACTCTTTGCCTAAAAGTCCTTCTGGTCTTATCATGAGGACGGCGATGATAATGAGAAAGGCAAGCGTATTTTTGAAAGCGACCGAGATATAGCCGCCTGCTAAGCTTTCTGCGATACCCAAAAGGAGACCTCCTACGATGGCTCCAGGAAGACTATTGAGCCCTCCCATGATCGCTGCGGCAAATCCCTTAAGAAAAGGTTCCAACATGAAGAATGGATCGAGAAGAAGAGCTGGAGCCAGGATGATCCCCGCCAGCACTCCTAACAGTGCAGCCAATCCCCAGGAAAGGGCGAGGACTCTTCGAGTTGGAATTCCCAAGGTCTGTGAGGCAGGAAGGTTTTCTGAAGTGGCACGCATGGCCAATCCCAACCGCGTCCTCTGAACAAGAAGATAGAGTAAAAAGCTCCCTATTAAACCCACTCCAAGCGCGCCTATCCCCAATTCACTGATCACCAACCCGCCGATTTTCCAGACTTTACTGTCTGATAGTGGAAAGGGAAAAGATTGGGGTACCGTTCCCCAGATATAACTGATGAGGCCCTGTAAAATGAGTCCGAGGCCGAGGGTGAGTATGATCTGGCCGAGAAGGGTAGCTTCCCTCCTCTGAGCTGGTATGAGAATGAGGAAATAAAAGGCCATAGCCACTCCACCCCCTAACAGGAGGGCTATAAGAAAACTTGGGCCAAAAGGGATCTTCAGACTGAGAAGGGTGAAAGCGAAAAATGTTCCAGCGGTAGCCATATCTCCATGGGCAAAATTGAGAATACGAGTAGAACGATAGATGAGAACGAGTCCCAGTGCAACCAAGGCATAGAGACTTCCTGTGGAAAGCCCAGAGATAGAATATTGAAGAAATCGCTCCATCTATTTTTCCTTCTTCATTCCCTTCATCCTATATAGAAAAAGGGAGAAGCAGAATTTTCATCGGAAGGGCCAATTTCTC
>VGSD01000119.1 GCA_016875155.1 Deltaproteobacteria bacterium
TTAAAGTCCGTGATGACCAGATCCATGGGGGTCGTTTGAAGGATATGGATGGCTTCAGCCGCGTTCGAGGCAATAAAAGTTCGGTATCCCTTGGAGGTCAGGTTTCTCTGGAGCACCTCCAATGTATCCGGGGTGTCATCTACAATTAGAATCTGTTCTTTTCTGACCGAATTATCCATCTATTCACCTCCCTCAACCTCGTTTGAACCTCTGAGGGGCAATTGAACCTCGAACCGTGAGCCCTGATTCGGTTTGCTTTCGACTCTGATAACCCCTCCGTGGGAGGTCACAATTCCATGAACCACGGGAAGTCCCAATCCGGTTCCCTGACCGATGTCTTTCGTCGTAAAAAATGGAATGAAGATCTGCTTCATGACCTCTTCGTTCATGCCGATCCCCGTATCTTCCACGATGAGTGCGAGGTGCTCTTGGCCGGCGAAAGTCTGCACGGTCAATCTGCCACCCGACTCCATAGCCTGCAAGGCATTGATGATCAGATTGACAATCACTTGATTCAATTGTGCCGGATCGGCCGGGATTTCCGGCAGTGAGGGAGAAAGCGATCGATGAAGCTCGATGCCCTGTTTGGCGAACCGGGATTCAAAAAAATTAAGCCCCTCCTCGACCAATTGATTCAAATTTACTCTTGTCTTTCTTGTGACCATTTTACGGGCAAAGATTAAGAGCTTCTTGACGACCTCCCGTGCATTCAAAGAGGCCGTTAGAATCTTATCGATGTCCGAATCCGCCTGCTTGGGCAGTCCGGGACATTTTTTTGCAAGCTGGGCAAATCCCAGGATATTTCCAAGAGGCTCGTTCAGTTCATGGGCTACACCCGCAGAAAGCTGTCCGATGGTGGCCAGTCGGTCGGCATGGCGAAGCTGGTTTTCGAGATCCATTTTTTCCCGCTCAGCCTCTCTCCGTGTAATGATAATTGCTACCTCTCTTCCAACTGTATCCAGGAGATTCCGTTCCTCTCTCATAAAAGGGCCTTCATCCAGTTCCGGCCTCTCCTCCATATAGAAGACCTCGATCTGTCCCCTTGTCTCTTTATGGACAACGATGTCTGTAGCCTGCTTCCATCTTCCCTCTTTAAACTGAGGGGTACAATATGAATGGCTGTCCATGACGATCCTTGCAGATGAAATTTCAGGGTATAGCCAGGCAGGAGGGAGCAGTTCGACAATGCCGTGCAAAATCTCTTCCAGCGTTATTCCGGGTTGGGAAACGAGGCGTGCAATGCCGTAAAGACACGTCAGCTCTTTAACGCGTTCGCGTAAATCAATCTGGGCATCCCGGTATGCTGCGGCAATTTCAAGGCTCCGGGCAAGACCTTCATAGCGTTCGATTTCCCTCTTTTTAAAGTAGTTTCTTAAATTGCTTTTCAACTGAAGCAGCCCGATTCTTTTTTGATTGACCGAGAGGGGGATCAGGAAGAGGGAGGGGTAATGATCGCTTTTGGACAGCATAGATTTGGGAGGTTCGATCTTATTCCTGAGGATATTATTGCAAATACGGATGAAGTTCGGATTATCCTCCGGCTCCGGGATGATCTCTCCATCTTCATTTTGTGCGGAGGATCTAATTCTAAAAAAAATGTTATTTGGGGGGTGACGTTTCACCACGCTTCGGAAATACTTACCATGGTCTTTCAGCCACAGCTCGACCTCATCGGCATCAGAGAATTCAAGGATCTTTCGAGAGACCTCCCGCTGGAAATCAGGTCTCAGAATCACATAATTTGCCAACTGGAGGATGTGATAGGCGAGTGACTGAAAATCGTCTTGAGAATGGATTCGCCGATTTTCTTTTTTGTTTTTCTTTGAAAGCCTCATTCGGTTTCCCCGCACAATAAATAACACTGAGAGGAAGATACTGCAACCGGCGAAACATCTTTCCCATCTTTGTTTTTGAATCTTTTAAAGGGGCACCCGTATCCTTGCTTGACAATCAAGGTCAAATTTTATATAAAGAGGGCACTTCATCGTTATGAAAGGAGGTTATCGCATGAAACGGTATGTCGTATTCGTTCTTATCGCTCTTTTTGTTTTTGGAGTTTCAACGGCGTGGGCGCAGAAGGCGGTTCGGCTCTCTATTGCCACCGGAGGAACAGGAGGGGTTTATTATCCTCTGGGTGGCGGAATGGCCAATATCATCTCCAAATATATCCCTTATGCGGAGGCCACCGCAGAGGTAACGACTGCCTCAGTCGATAACTGCCTTCTGGTTGGGGGAAGGAAAGCCGATCTAGCCCTGATCATGGCAGATGTGGGATGGGATGCCTTTCAGGGAAAGGGGAAGTTTAAGGAAAAGGTTGCCCTGAGGACCTTGGCTGTTCTCTATCCTAACAATATGCATGTGGTAACTTTAGAGGGAAAGGGGATAGAGAAAGTGAGCGACCTGAAGGGAAAAAGGATTTCCACGGGGGCACCAGGAAGCGGGACAGAGGTAAAGGCCCTAAGGGTTCTCGAAGCCTACGGATTGGATCCTGACAAGGATATGACCCGAGACAAATTGGGAGCTTCCGAATCAGCCGGGGCATTGAAGGACAGAAAAATTGATGCCTACTTCTGGGATGGAGGCATTCCCACTGCTTCCGTGACCGATGTTGGGGCCACCCCAGGGATTAAGATGAAACTCATCGGCCATGAAGATGCTATTCCTAAGATGAGAGAGAAGTATGGTCCTCTCTATGTGAAGGGGGTTATCCCGGCGAAGAGCTATCCGGGGCAGGATGTGGATGTTCCAATCGCTGTCGTTTGGAATCTATTGGTCTGCAATGAGAATATGAAAGGCGATGTCGCCTATGATATCGTGAAGACACTCTTTGAGCGGAAACCTGAACTGGTTACCGTACACAAGGAAGCAGGATGGCTTGCCCTGGAACCACAGGTCGGCGGCTCACCGATCCCCGTGCATCCCGGAGCAATCCGTTATTTTACAGAGAAAGGGCTGAAACTTAAATAATTGAAACGGAAGAACTGGCCCCTCCTGGCGCTGATTGGGCTTTTGATCGTGGCAGGAGGGGTTTTTATTTTTAAGAAGGTCACGCTTCTCCAGTTAGAAAACCTGGACCGCAAAACGACTCTCCAGATACGGGTCAGCCCAACCGAGCCCTTCTCCCTGTTTTACACTCATTCCATCTACCTTGAGCCAGTCATCGAAGAATTCCGAATCAAAGATGAAACCATTCTCCTTGAAGGGGTGAGGACGAAGAGCCCGGGGGTGATGGAATATTACGGATTTGAAGATACGACAGAATTCCATCCAGTCAGGCAGAAATTTGAAACTCTTTATCTGAGAAAGGGAAGCGCAGAAGAGCAGGGACTGATCGTGAAGGAGAGGAAGATCTATTTCAGCGAGATCGGAGAAAAAGGGGATCGGATCCGATTGAGAGTGGTTTCGATGCCCCTGGGATATTATTTTTTAAGGCATTTTAAAACCTAACCCCCCTTCGTCCCCCCTTAAATTAAGGGGGGAATAGAGGGGGGTTATACATCATTATTCAATCGAAGGGATCTTTTTTTCTGGTCTGATGCAATAGTAGATTTGGAAGATTGCCAGAAGAATCAAAAACCATAGGGTAGGGTCCTTTTAGAATCTCTAAGTCGGATTTCTTCTTAAGCTCTTCCAGATAAATTTCAGAAACCTCCACCTCATCCAATTGAAGGGTGTTCTTAATACGCACAATCCTGGTCCTGTCCGGCGGGGTGAGGCCTGTTGAACCCAGCGCTACCTGAATGGCCTCGAGGTCGGTTTCAAAGTGCATCGGGATGGAAGCCTTTTCAAGGCTGATTGCTGTAATACAGTTCATGTAGGTAGCCTGAGAGTCGATTTTTTCAACCAGCCTTTTGGTGGCGAGGTCGGCCAGACCGATTCCGATGGCATTGCCATTGGACGAATCTGTCAGATCTCGCACGAAGAGCCTTTTCACACAGGTGGGATGAGGAAAGGTTCCGATGATGTCCCGATTTCGACCGGTGACATTAGGATCCATTCCAACCCCGCTGATATCTTTTCCCATCTCATCCACGATCAGCAGATCGATATCATTAAAAGGGAGTTTGGGCATCATCGCTTTTGCATGAGACAGAAGGTCCTTCTCTTCTGCCTCTATCTCTTCAGGCATTAACCCAACGACTTTGGCTGTCTCATCGTAACCATTCTCCACAATTCCCAGTCCAAAGAGAATAGGGGCATTTTTCAAAACCACCCTGGCGGCATCCTCGATGATTTTTGGGAAACCATACTCGATGGCCGCCTTGTGGTAGAGGTCTGCTCCCTTCTGCTTCCCCATGCCAATCCCCATCATCTTCATCAATCCGCTCTCAATGGGCCCTTTGAACTTGGTATGGGGTTTAATACGATTGACCACGATGATATGGTCAGCTTGATAAGCCTTCTTATCCACACAGACCGGGAGATTCCCCTTGGTTTGACCGATTTCAACAACTTCCATAGAAGAAAGAATAGGAGCGCCGATCAGATCTTCCGTGATCTGATAATGCTTTAGGAGATCGGTCTGACCTTCTGCCGTGGCGCCACCATGGGAGCCCATGGCTGGGAAGAGAAAGGGCTGGGTTCTCAAGGGTCGGAGGTATTCGACGATCGTCTTCAGGATAAGGGCGATGTTGGAAATTCCGCGACTACCTGCGGTGATGGCGATCGAGTGGCCCGGTCGGAGTTTTTCACTGAACGATAACCGGTTTAATTCATCGGTTACCGCCTGTTGAATGTCTCGGACCGAAGTCCGATCAAAGGTCTGACGAATGCGATACATCTTTGGAAACATCATAGAGATATTACTATGATTTATGATTGGGTTTGTCAACCCGGTAGCCTTTCAATCAAAATTTCATTGACAATAAAACCAAATTTCATTTAAGGTATATGAGTTTTTCATATAAAGAGGTGAAGTATGGAAGAAGAAAAGAGAAGACAGTTTGAAGAAGCAGTCATTACTGAGGAGGCTCTCAGGGAAGCGGAGAAGTATATCGAAGAGGAAGAGGGTCCTTCCCGAAGGCTCACGGGAAAGATAGAAATCTTTATCACCGCGGTGGCGGTGATCATGTCTCTGGTCCATCTATACGCAGCCATCGGCATCATCATGACGCATGTCCTGAGAGGAATTCATGTCATGTTTGTCCTCTTCCTCTCTTTTCTGGTCTTTCCCTCCCTCAAACGATTTAAGAACCGGATCATCTGGTATGATTATATCCTCGCCCTGCTTGGGGTCGCAGTCATTCTCTATATGCTGATCGACTTCGATCAGTTCATTTACCGCTCTGTCGTTCCCAATTCCTGGGATATTGTTTTCGGAATCATTCTGATCTTTCTGGTCCTTGAGGCGACCCGCCGGACAACGGGCTGGATCATGCCCGCGGTGGTCATTGCTTTCATTATTTACGCCTTTATCGGACCCGAGCTTCCAAAACCATGGACCCATCGAGGATATGATATTGACCGTCTGGTAGGCCACATGTATATGACCCTTGAGGGGATCTTCGGCGTTCCGATAGACGTCTCTTCCACGTTTATCATCCTCTTCACGATCTATGGCGCTTTTCTTGAATTCTCAGGAGCAGGGAAGTTTTTTATTGATTTCTCCTTTGCGGCCATGGGAGGAAAACCGACCGGCGCTGGGCGAACCGTTACGCTGGCCTCGTTTCTTTTGGGGGGACCCTCCGGAAGCGGTGTGGCGACCACCGTCACTCTGGGCTCGGTAGCCTATCCTATGCTCGCCAAAGCAGGCTACAGCAAGGATGCCGCAGGAGGCCTTCTCTCTGCAGGCGGGATTGGAGCCATTCTCTCGCCCCCTGTGCTTGGGGCCGCGGCTTTTCTCATCGCTGAGTTCTTGAAGATCTCCTATCTCGATGTGATCATCATGGCCTGCATTCCAACCTGCCTTTACTACTGGTCGATCTATTTGATGGTGGAAATTGACGCAAAGAAATTCGGGGTTAAAGATATTGCCGTGGACAAGACTTATAGCCTGTGGCAGCTTACCTATCTCTATGGGTTTCACTTTATTTCTTTGATCGCAATTGTAGCGATCATGGTCCTTGGTTTTACCCCGATCATGGCTGTCTTCTGGGCAACAGTGGTTGCTTTTGCGGTCAGCTTTATCCGCAAGGAAACAGCTCTTACCCCCGGCAAACTGGTGAAAGCATTGAGAGGTGGTTCGATCGGTGTTTTAAGCGTTGCTTCCACCTGCGCTGCCGCAGGAATCATCGTTGGAGTCGTGACCCTCACGGGGTTGGGGTTAAAGTTTAGCTCCATCATCATCGCCTATGCCGGTGGAAGTCTATTGCTGACGGCGATCTATACCGCCCTGATTGTTTGGGTGATCGGTTTGGCTGTTCCGGTCACAGCTTCATACATCATCTCTGCGGTGATTGCTGCTCCCGCATTGATCCAGCTGGGAGTTCCGGATTTTGCGGCCCATATGTTTGTATTCTACTATGCCCTCCTTTCGGAGGTTTCTCCTCCCACCGCCCTCTCCTGCTTTGCCGCGGCCGCTCTGACCAAAGGCAACCCGTATAAGACGACGATGTATGCCTGGAAATATACCCTGCCGGCATTCATCGTGCCTTTCATGTTTGTGCTTGATCCTAAAGGCGTTGGGATTTTGCTCAAGGGACCTGTCATGGATGTGATCTGGACGACCATCACTGCCTTTATAGGGGTTGCCGCCCTGGCTGGAGGAGTGGAGAACTGGTTCCTCAAGCAGACCACCCTCTATGAACGGATCATGCTATTGGCCGCAGGGCTTCTCCTGTTCTATCCCATTGCCATCTGTGATCTCATTGGGTTTGGTCTATTGATCTTAGCCCTTCTTTCCAATAAATTTAGAAAAGGATGATGTTTGTTCTAAAAATCTTTCTGCTCCTATCCTTTCTGGCTGTTCTGACCGGCTGCGGAAACTTCCTCTACCTCTCCAAATTGGGATGGCATCAGTCCTTTATCACCTTTCAGAGCATTTCTGTCCAAGAGATTCTTATGGAAGAGGTTCTTGAAGATGAGGCAAAGGAGAAGATCCGGTTCATGCTGGAGGTCAAGCGCTATGGAGAGGAGAGACTGGGATTAAAAAGGACAGGGAACTACACCAAATATTTTGAAGTCAATCGTCCTGTCCTTCATGTCATTACCGGGGCCGAAAAGGATCGTCTCGAACTCCATCACTGGAACTTCCCCATCATCGGCAATGTGACCTATAAGAGTTTTTTTACCCCGGAGGGAGTCCAGAGGGAGAAGAGGATCCTGGAGGGCAAAGGGTATGACACCTATCTCCAACAAGCAGCGGCTTACAGTACACTCGGATGGTTGAAAGACCCCATCTTTTCAACCATGCTCAAATGGGACAAGCCCACACTGGCCAACATCACTCTCCACGAGATGGCCCATACCACCATCTATTTTAAGGATGAGACCGATTTGAATGAACAACTGGCGACCTTCATCGGGAATCAGGGGGCCATCAATTTCTTGTCTGAGAAGTATGGTCCCGGGTCAAGAGAGGTGGCCCTTGCGATCGATTACCAGAAGGATGACCTGCTCTTTGCGAAGTGGATCGAAGAGGCTTACAGAAGATTATCGGAATTCTATTCTCAACCTATCTCGAAAGAGGAGAAATTGAAAGGAAGGGAGGAGATCTTTGGGTCGATTCAGGAGAAATTCGTAAAGCTGCAAGGACAATTTAAAACAGACTGCTACAAGGGATTCGAAAAGACGAAACTGAACAATGCGGTTCTGATGGCCCACCGGAGATACCTTTACCGCCCCGATCGGTTTGAAGCCCTTTATGAAAAACTGGGCCGGGATTTAAAAAAGGTGGTAGAATTTTTCAAGGAAATTAAATCTTCAGGAGATAAAAGCGGATTAACTTCTTTTAAGGAATAAGCTTTCCGAATTTTTT
>VGSD01000120.1 GCA_016875155.1 Deltaproteobacteria bacterium
GATAGGCCTTCCAGATCTCTTTCTCTGCGATCCCCGGCTTCACAAAGAGGTGGGCTGTCACCAGAATCCCCCGCACCATCTCAATCGATGTGGCAGAAAAATAGATATGATGACCCAACTCCTGCTCCATCTCTGCAATGTGACGGTGTCCGGTGGGTTTATAGGATCGGACGCAACCGCTTCGCTCAGGGTGATGAGAGCCCTCGCTGACTGCATTGCCCCCTTCTGACGAACCGCATTTGGCTTCGGCGACAACAGGCAAGGCTGTATCCACCAAGCCCAATTTAAAGAGGGGCCAAAGGGGCAGAATCGTTGCCGTGGCATTGCATCCTGCACCGCTAATGTAGCGGGTCTTTTTCATCTCATCTCTATGGAGTTCCACGTTTCCATAGACAAACTCAGAGAGCTTCTCCGGATGAGGATGCTCGACTTCGTACCATTTCTGATAGGCGGAGGTGTCCTTGAGCCTGAAGTCTGCGGAGAGGTCCACAATTTTTTCGGCCAGACCGCTCAATTCATTGAACCTCTGCATGAACTGGGTGTGGGGAAGGGAGACAAAGAGGAGATCAACCCTTTCAAGTTCTTTGATTGTGCAGAAATCGAGAGAAGTTCTTTTGCGAAGATTCGGATGAACCTTTGTGATTGGTTTTCCAGCGTTTCTTTCTGAGGTAGCCTGATGGACCTCCACATGAGGATGATCGATGAGAAGCCTGAGAAGCTCCCCACCGCCATAACCAGATGCGCCAACGATCGAAACCTTCATCTTTTTCCCACCTTCAGAACATAGTCCACGACTTTGGCAGGGATGTTCACTCCTGTCGTATCAATGCTGTTTCTGAATTCCATAGTATAGTTGACTTCGTTGATCGAGAGCCCTTCTGGAGTCTCAAAGAGATCAATGGCCACCACGCCTCCACCCACGGCTTTGGCGGCACGGATGGAGATTTCATGAAGTTCATCTGTCACCGGGCAATTGGAAGCCCTAGCTCCACGGGCGGTGTTGGTAATCCAGTGTTCTGAGTGGCGATAGATCGCACAGATACAGCTATCTCCGACAACGAAACTCCGGATGTCCCTGCCGTGTTTCTCCATATACTCCTGAATGTAGAAGATGGAGTGATGATAGCTTCCGAGGGTCTCTTTATGCTCAAGGATCGCCTCAGCCGCATCTCGGTCATTGACCTTCGAGAGCAGTCTGCCCCACGAACCGGTGTTGGGCTTGATGACACAGGGGTAGCCCAATTCATCCATGGCGGCAAGGGCTGACTCAGGGGTGAAGGCGAGATAACAGCGTGGCGTTCGAAGGCCGGCCTTGATGATGGTCTGTGTGGTGAGAAACTTGCTACCGCAGACCTCTGCCACCTGATAGGTGTTGACTGTGGGGATGCCAAAGTCCTCGAATACTTTAATAGCATGGATGGCCCTCGAATGGTTGACACACCGTTCGATGACCACATCGAAGGAGTAGACATTTTTGTGGAGGTTGAAGACGATCTCCCTGTCATCGATGGTCATCACCTCGACACCGGAGCGGGTTCGAAATTCGTCCAAGAGGAGTTTCTCCTCTTTCCGGATAATGGAATGGATTAAGCCTACTTTCATCTTCTTCGCTCCATCTGTGGCAATAAGTTATTGTCCGAAGTTATACGGGAGTTCCCCTAATCTGCTTCAAGGTCCAAATGAGTGGCGAGTCGGTTTCCGGTAGGTGTCTCTCACGATGGGTGTGAGGGGAGTCACGCAATGGGGTGGACGATCACTCACCCCAGTCTTCTTCCTCCTGAGGGGCTTCCTGAACGCTGTCTTTGCCTGTTACCTCCAGTTCGGAGCCGCAGTCTCCACAAGTAATAATTTCCCCCTTTTCCGTGCCTTCAACCAGTTTGAATTCAAGTCCGCAAACAGGACACTCCGCCATTGCCCGTTCCTCCCATTAGAGTCAAGCAATCATTTATACTATTTTGGCCTCAATGTCAACCTTACCCGCTGGCGAGATTGACGATGATGTGGATGATGTTGCCATCCTTTACACATTATCTGCCGAATAGCTACTTCTTGACTGGCAGTGTAGGAACAATTTCTTTGAACATTGCCAAGTCCGCCATCAGTTCCTTCTTGTAATCTTCACCGGTTTTAAAATCAATGGCGACCCCTTCAATCTTCTCAGCGATTGCGATCACCTTCGGATCCTTTAACGTTTTTTCGATAGCCCCCTCCCACTTGCTCACAATGGAAAGAGGTAATCCCTTTGGACCTCCAAGGCCAAGCGCTGTTGCAAAAGATGATTTCTTATATCCCTTTTCTGCGAGGGTCGGGATGTCTGGAAAACTGGGCAACCGCTTTGGAGAACAAACGGCTAAGAGGCGAATTTTGCCTGAAAGAACATGTGCTTTGATCGGGGGCAGGGATGCCACGGCAAAATCGACATGGCCTCCCAAGAGGTTTGTTGTGACCTCTCCACCTCCGTCGAAGGGGATGTAAGTAATATCGACTTTTGCATCCCGGTTGAACACCCCAAGGATCATGTGGGGAGTGCCCACAATGCCCATACCTGCGGTCTTCAATTTCTTGGGGTTGGTTTTAGCGAAGGCAACAAGATCTTCCAGAGTCTTAAAAGGGGATTCATTCCGTACAGCGAAGCCGAAACCGACGACGCATGTTTTACCAATGTAAGAGATGTCTTTTTCAGGATCGTATGGCATATTCGGTGTAAAGGCGGGTGCAATGCTTACAGCCTCAGGACTGATATTCACAAGCGTATATCCATCGGGTTTTGAATTCACCACAGAAGAGGTACCGACCACTCCTCCTCCCCCTGGCTTATTCACGATGACGATGGTTCCCTTCATGTTGCTGGCAAGAGCATCAGAAATGCTTCTCCAGAAGATGTCCGTAAGGCCTCCTGGGCTATAAGGGATGACAATCTGGACTGGATTTGATGGGTAATCTTGTGCCTGAGGGCTGCCAATCCATAGAAAACAGGCCCATATCACCGGAAGGATGAAACTTATTTTTATGACGGTTTTTTTCTTCATAATTTCGTCCTTTCTAATCCTCTGCCTCAACCTGACAGGATCTCGGAGGCCGAGATTATTTTTTAGCAGGGAGCGTCGGAAGGATCTCCTTAAACGTTGTGAGATCAGCCATCAGATCTTTTTTGTAGCCCTCACCGCTCTTAAAATCAATGACCACACCTCCAAGTTTTTCAATGACGGCAATGACCTTTGGATCCTTCATCGTCCTGTCCATGGCTTCCTCCCATTTGCTGGCGATGGCAGGGGCTAAACCCTTTGGGCCTGCCAGACCAACACCCGTTGCAATGGACGCTTTCTGATATCCTTTTTCTCCCAACGTCGGGATATCAGGGAAATCCGAGAGTCGTTTGGGGGAACAAAAGGCTAAGATGCGGGCTTTCCCTGCGAGAACATGCGATTTGAGCGAAGGCAGGGAGGCTATACAAAGGTCTGTGTGTCCCCCTAAAAGATTGGTGACACTCTCTCCGCCACTATCGAAAGGAACCGGGGTGATCTCGATCTTTGCGTCACGGTTGAAGACCTCTAATATGATATGGGGAGTGCTCCCAATACCCATCACCGCGGTCTTCAACTTCTTAGGATTGGCCTTTGCAAAAGCGATCACCTCCTCAATCGTCTTAAAAGCGGAGTCTGATCGGACCGAAATGGTAAAGGCGAAGGCAGCCATTTTGGCAATGTAAGTAAAATCTGTCTCAGGATTATACGGGACGTTGGGTGTGAAAACAGGTGACATGCTCAGCGGGTCGGAGTTGGCCGACACCAGTGTATATCCATCTGGCTTTGCATTTGCACCAAAAGAGGTTCCTACCACCCCTCCTCCTCCCGGCTTATTGACAAGGATGATGGTTGCTTTCATATGACTCGCCATGAACTCAGAGGTGCTCCTCCAGAAGATATCCGTAAGCCCTCCCGAACCAAACGGAATGACGATCTGTACTGGACTTTTCGGGTAATCCTGCGCGTATGAACCGCCAATCCACAGCAGGCAGGCCAATACAATAAAAAGAGTGAAGAACATTCTTTTTCTGATTTTCTTTTGCATGGTGTCCCTCCTTTTTAATCTCCTTCCCTTAAATTTTCCCTCAATCTTTTCTTCCTTAACAAAAGAGGGGAGAGAAGGATCAGTAATGCCATGATCAGGAATGAAGCAGAGATAGGCCGCGTGAAGAAGATATCAAACCCTCCCTCTGAGATCATCAGAGAACGTTGGAGGGCCTTCTCCATCATGGGGCCGAGAACTAATGCCAGAACCAGCGGGGCAGCTTCATAGTTGAACTTCTTCATCAGGTAACCGACTAAACCAAAGACGGCCATGATGATGACATCGTAAGGATTGTTATTGGTGATATAGGAACCAATGATGCAGAGCAGGAGGATGAGCGAAAATAAAAAATGATATGGAATTTTCAAGATCTTAACCCAAAGGCCGATCAGGGGAAGATTTAGGACGAGTAGCATTGCATTTCCTATGTAAAGGCTGGCTACCAAACCCCAAAAAACTTGAGGAGCCTCCTGTATGAGGAGAGGACCCGGTCGTAATCCATGGATCATCAGCGCTCCTAAAAGCAGCGCCGTTGCAGCGCCTGTGGGAATCCCCAGGCTGAGCATGGGAACGAGAGTCCCTGTGGATGCAGCATTATTTGCCGCTTCAGGACCCGCCACTCCCTCAATCACTCCGGTACCAAACTTCTCCGGATGCTTGGAAAGCTTTTTTTCAACGACATAGGAGACAAAGGTCGGGATGACAACACTCATCCCGGGGATAATCCCCAAAAAGAATCCGAGGACAGTACCCCTTCCGATGGGACCGATGCTGCGTCGCCAGTCTTCAAGGTTTGGGAAAAGCCCTTTGACCTTCGTTTTAAAAATCTCCCGCTTGAAGGTTGCCTCAACATTAATGAGGACTTCAGAAATACCAAAAAGGCCGATCACCACCTGGATGAGTCCGACTCCATCCATAAGAGTGATGCTTTTGTAAACAAATCGGGGAACCCCTGTCATTTGGTCTAGCCCGACGGTTCCCAGGATCAGCCCAAAGCAGACCATGATCAGGGCATTGATCATAGAACCTCTCGCCAAATAGACCATAATGCTTAACCCCAGCACCATGAGGGTAAAATATTCAGGGGGGCCAAATCTGAGAGCAAAACCAGCCAAGGTCGGGGCGAGAAAGATGAGAAGGAAGATGGTGATGGTTCCTGCGATGAAAGATCCAAAGGCTGAGATTCCAAGGGCGGGTCCAGCTCTCCCATTCCGTGCCATCTGGTACCCGTCAAGACAGGTTACAACAGAGGCGGCCTCTCCAGGGATATTGACGAGAATCGAAGTCGTGGATCCTCCATACATGGCGCCATAGGTGATGCCAGCCAGCAGAATAATGGTTGAAACAGGAGGGACATAAAAAGTAACAGGGAGAAGCAAGGAGAGGGCTGCTGCTGGGCCCACCCCAGGCAGAACGCCAACGAGCGTTCCGATCAAGACACCGAAGAAACAGTAAAGAAGGTTTATCGGTTGGATGGCAACGCCGAACCCCCAAAGGAGGTCTTTGAAGATGTCCATGAATGGTCCTTCCATCAGAACCCTAAGATCCCACGGGGGATCTGGGTTCGAAAGATGACATTAAAGACGAGGTTGGCGGCAAAGGTGGTGATCAATCCCCCGATGATGGCGGTCTTCCAGGTCTGAGGTTCCACAACCTTGAGCAGCAGACACATAAAGACGAAAGTATTAATGAGAAATCCAACGGTTTCGAGGGAAAACGCATAGAGGGCTATTGAACCCAGTATGATCACAATATTCCACCATCGAAAAGGCTCCTGACGGGGTGTTCCCTCTATGTTATTCTTTTTTTTGCTTGATTGGTAAAGGGCAGCCAGAGAAAGGATGAGCAGGATGAAACCTGCACAGAAAGGGAAAAACCCCGGTCCGGGTTTATTGATTGCCCCTAATTTGTAACGATAGGCTTCGATACAAATAAAAAGGGAGAAGAAAAACCAGAAAAGATTACAATAAAGATGGAGTCGCTTCATCTGTTTACGGAGTGGAAATAATCCATTGATCTGTTTCTATGAAGCCGTTCTATATGCAGAACCACATTATAAAAATATGCGTGGATATAACTGGAACCCTCATTTCTTGTCAAGAGATTTAATGGTCTCTTTTTAAAGTTATACCTAAATTGAGCGATTCTTTTTGAGAACCTCTTTAGCAACAGGCTTCAGGTCACGTTTAAAATCACCTAGAGGGTGATTTGTAGCGCAAGGCTTTAGCCTTGCTTGCCTACCGCAGGTAGGCATGAGAAGCAACCCTAAAGGGTTGCGCTACAATGAAATTTAAAATAAATCGCTCAATTTAGGTTATAATCAACAAGGGCGGCTTACCTAACCAATCTCAATCACACTCTCTTTTAACGGGATAACTCATCACAACAGAGCGTTCTAAAAAGGCCTGGGTTCTGGACTTATTCCCGGACGGCCGGGATATCTTGCTGCCAACGCAAGGACAGCAGGGTGGTCTAGGGCCGTGAGGTATCCACGGTCATGGATTAAAACGTTGCCCACTCGAAACGTTGCTCTTTGAATATCCCCCGTGCAATGCATCCAGTAAGGATAAGTAGAAGTAGGAGGAGGAGCCCCAATATGGACATGAATGTTGGAGCTGTGAGAATGATCAATCAACCTTCGGTAAAGCACATTCGGGCATTGATGTTCTCCGACCATTGCCTGTGGATGAACGCCGAAATGCAAACAATTAAAGTCGTAAACCCCGTCACCGAGACGTTCACGCATCGAAGTTAGGAACCGGCGTAAGGCATCCGCCTCATCAACGCCTTCGATTTTTATAATGCGGCCATTTTCGATCGTCAGTCGAATCGGGTGAGTGAAGTAAGGGGATATGCCGATATACCGAGACCACCAACTCAGCATTCTGTCAAAAATAAAAATACCGGAAACATCCCTCAATCGGATAGGTGGAACCACCCACTCAGGCCAAGGCCGGTAAGCGCCCCCTTCTTCACGCCGAACGGTGTAAGTACGAAACCATGGATGGTTCGGATGGTACGGAGGATTGATCAGTCCTTCCAGGTGGGTTCCGTTGTCATGGGTCAATTGCCAGGGGAGATCTTCTTTGAAGGGGACAGAGGCTTGGTATCGAATCTCGCTGACAAGTTCATGCGGGGTTTGCGCCCAGGCCGTGCAAAGAAGAGGAGCCGTCGTAGCGAAATTGCGAACCAACAGGATCTTTCGTTCCCAGACGAATTGCTTCAATTCCACCATTTCTTCAAAGACGATATCGAACGAGTGGTTGATAAAGACATCACAGGCTGCCATTGCGGCTTTGACGACAGGGGGAAGTCGCCAGGCATGTGGCTTTCCCGATTCGTTAATCCAGAGGACTGAAGGGTTGGCACCGCGTTGATGGATGGCTGATTGAATCCACGAAATGGCCGTTTCATCAACAAGATTGTCTCCTCCATAAAGGCCGTCCGTATGGGCCAGCAGGACAACTTCCTGGCCTGGCTGAATTTTTGCACAGTGATCGAGCAGGTCATTGATGGCAACCAGAGCCCCTTGTGGGATTCCTTGTTGTCCAGTCATAATGAAAGGCCCTCCTCTATGATGTGGATCAATTCCTCCATCGTCGTAGAAGAAAAGATTCACTTCGACAATGAGTCTATATTGACAAAGAAACTTCTCTAGAGTAAATTTTGACCCATTATAGCAGAACTATGGGAGAAGGCACAATAGGAGCGGACCATGTCGAAACTTAGATTGACACTTGCTTGTTGGAACTATGATCGTACACGCGGCCTTGCAGAGGGCCTGATCCAGCCAGAAGGGATTGACCTGATTTACCTGAACCTTCCGGTTGAAGAAAC
>VGSD01000121.1 GCA_016875155.1 Deltaproteobacteria bacterium
ACCTTCCCCAACCCTTTCGTGGGCCCCTGATGAAAGAGGCCATCATCATTGGAGGGATCGTTCCGACGTGCTACTTTCGCAAATTCCTTAGGACTAAAAAAATAGTTCTGCATAAACTTGACGACAAGCGCCATGTTGACATGAACCGTACCTTCAAGCTTGGGAAGCATCCTGATTTCATGAGTGGCAATTTCAAAGAAGGGATCCTTTTCAAACCCTTTGGCCGCGATCACATCCCACAGCAGGTTGATCACCTCTTCCCCCTGTGTGGTCACTTTCATCTTCACCATGGGATTGTATAGGAGGTATCTCCGATCCTCCTGTGAGGCCATGCGCATATAATCACTGGCTCTCTCAGAAAAGAGTTTCATGGCCACAAGCCGGCAGTACGCATCTGTAAAAAGCTTCTTGACATGAGGAAAATCAGTCACATATTGACCGTATACATATCGGTTGGCTGCATGGTCAATCGCCTCATAAAAAGCATGGGTACACAATCCGATCGAACCCCACCCCAAGTTAAACTTGCAGATGTTGATCGTATTCAGCATGTCATCCCACGCCCTTTGCCCCCTGCTCAGGATATCCATCTCCGTAACGGGATAGTCGTGCAACGAATATTCAGCGACATAATTTGATTCGTTCACGACATTTTGAATACACTCGAATTTATCGTGCTTGGAGTCTACGACAAACCACACATAATCACCGGTGTCCGTCATCCTGGCAAAGGTGGAAACCATCGCAGCCTCATTCCCATTCCCGATATAATATTTGTCACCGTTGGCTACATAAGTCCCATCTCCCTTAGGGGTTAGCATCATATCCGTTGAATAGATATCGGCACCATGCTCCTTTTCAGAGAGTCCGAACCCAAAGACCCTACCCTCTTCTAACAACTTGGCTGTCCGATGCTTTACAGTTTCATTTTCACCTAAAAAGATCGGCCCAAGACCCAGCATGGTGACCTGAAAGGTGTACCAGTAAGTCAGCCCGTAGAAAGAGGTGATCTCTGCAAACTCACAATTACGATAGGTATCCCAACGCGAGTCTTCAGCGCCATACCCCCTCGGTGTCATCAGGGTTGAGAAAATCTTCTCTTTTCTTAAAAATTCGACAAAGTCATAATTCCACACCTTTTCGTGGTAATCCTTCTTGATCTTCCTTAAACCCTTGTTTTCCAGAAACGCGATGGTCTTGATCATGATCTCGCGAGACCGATCGTCAGGATAGGACCGTCTGTGATTTTTTGGGTTTAACAAAATCATGCGTTCTCCTTCTTTTGAAGATGTGATCCCAAGAGATCACTTCAACTCTGTTACAGGTGATTCTTCTGCCCAAAGGTGGTAAACGTAGTTATAGAGTTCTTCGCTCACCGATACCTTGTAGGGTGTGGGGTTGATGTCCCTGAGATGGTCCTCTCTTGTATTCCGGAGCTGATTTAAAACATAATTTCTGGATTCATTTAACGGAATTTCCGGGTAGATCCTTTTCCCATCCCAAACACATTGATGGAGCGGAATAACTTTTGAGGGTGTAACATACACACGTTTGATAGGGTCAAAGGGATGATGGCATAAAACATGGTTTCCTGGGGCTGGAGGTTTGTCTCCCACTCTTACCATTAGATCTAACAAGCTGTAACCGTCTTTGCCGAAAAGGCGGTAGGCCTCTTTCTTCCCGGGTATGGTCATTTTGCCCAATTCCTGGGAAAGTTTAATCCGGGGAATGCCCTTTACCTCAACCAGTTTATAGATGCACCCCATTGCAGGCTGGTCATCACATGTCACAAGATGCGTCCCTATGCCAAAGGTGTCGATTTCATGGCCTTGTTGCCTCAGAGAGACCAGGACGCTCTTGTTAATCTCATTGCTCGCCATAATCAAACATGTTGAAAGACCGGGGTCAATCCTAGCGCCCATTTCATTGAACATTTTTCTTGTTCCCTTTGAAAGGTACGAAAGGTCCCCGGAATCCAATCTTATCCCGATCGGCTTATAGCCTAATTTGAGAAGCCCAATGGCTACACAGATAAAGTTGGGAACCCCTGATTTCAACGTGTCGTAGGTGTCCACCAGCGCCAGAAACCCCCTCGGAAAGGCTTGGGCATAAGCAATGAAAGAGGCAAGTTCTCCTTCATTGGTATGACTCAAACCCAATTCAGCCCGGATTTCCAAAACCATTTTAATAAAATCGTATGCTTTTCCGTCGGTTCCAACAAGAGTACGATCCTTCAAATTGTCAATCCCTGTAAAGGACTGCACATAAGAGTGCGCATGCGTTCCCCGTATGGGTATATTGAAAAGATAGCCTGCAAGAACATTGCTCGTCCCATCAAAACCACCCATATAACTATAACGGGAAGCCGAAACCCCTCCATCCGGACCTTGCGCTCTTCGCAATCCGAATTCGATCAACCCTTTTTCAAAACCCACGGCTAGGCGATACTTTGCGGCATTGGTAGTCATCAAGCTGGAATAATTGGTCAACGTCAGAGCGGCCGTTTCGAGCAACTGAGCAACGGCGATCGGTCCTTGGACTCTCATGAGTGGTTCGCGAGGAAAAGAGATCGTTCCTTCTTTGAAAGCGTAAATTTTCAATTTGGAACAGTCCACACTTTTGAGCCAATCAAAAAACCCTCTTTCGCATTGAACCATCTGTTCTTTGAGATAGGCTATGTGATCATCGGTAAAGTGAAAATGTTCGAACAGCCTGAGCTTCTCCTCAAGCCCGGCATAGATGGCAAACTCTCCACGGAAAGGATTGGTGCGGAAAAAAAGGTCAAATACAGCCTCCTCCTCGTGTACTCCAGCTTTCCAATAAGCATAAGCCATGGTGATCTGGTAGAAGTCGGTCAATATAGGATTTACCAATTTGTTGGTGGGTTCCATCTCTCATTCCTCTCTTCTTTTGGCTGAATCATTTGGTATCTTTCGAAGACACCACCACAGGAGGGGTGGGACGAGTGTTGACATAAAGCCGGAAAATATCCGGTCGTGAATAATGGCCAACCACATCGAAATCATATTTACCTTTAGGAATTTCATCCAAATCCAGATCTGCGGTCAGAATAGAAGGCCCTTCAAAATTTGGCCCGGCTAGAACTTGACCCAGAGGCCCGATGATGCAACTTCCACCTCGCATGAGAATGGTAGCCGGGTCATCTCCCTGAAACGCAGCATAGTCCTTGGGACAATCAGCTCGAGTGAGATACTGGCAGCAACTGAGGACAAAACAGCGCCCCTCCAGTGCGATATGGCGCATTGAAGCAAGCCAGGTATCCCGGGAGTCGGCTGTGGGTGCACAATAGAGTTGGATCCCCTGTGCATACATATGCATGCGAAGCATGGGCATATAGTTCTCCCAGCAAATCACGCTCCCAATCTTTCCAAGAGGGGTATCAAATACAGGCAGGGTCGAACCATCCCCAAATCCCCAGACCAAGCGCTCCATGGCTGTGGGCATCAGCTTTCGATGTTTGCCCATCAACCCTCCATCCGGAGAAAAGAAAAGGACTGTGCAATAAAGTGTTCCACCGTCCCGTTCGATCACGCCGATGACCAGAAAAACTCGCGCTTCCTGTGCAGCCTTTTCCAAGGCGTCACAGGCTGGACCCGGAACCTCCACTGCGCTCTCATAATAGCGCCTGAAATCCTCTCGTCCTCCTGGTGTGCGGGAACCAATCCGCGCACCGAAGTCAAGACCTGCGGGATAAGCAGACACAAACGCCTCAGGCAGAACAACTAGCTTTGCCCCATTCCTCGCCGCCTGAATAACTAAGGAATGAACCTTTTCGAGAGTTGCCTTCTGATTAAAAACCACTGGACTATCTTGAATCACGGCAGCACGAACAACATTCATCTTCTCTCTCCTTAGGCCTCTATGAGATTTAATTCTATCTGAGAATATACTTGGCAGGTTGTCTCCGTCAAGTAGTATGAAGTGGATGAACGCTACAGATGATCACGGATGACCTTGATAAGCGTTTGGATCTCTTCTGAAGTGAGCTTGCCATCTTTTCTAAAGATTAATTTCCCATTTTTATCAAAGGCCAGGACGTTACTGCTGTCGTCGGCGATCTTCCAACCATTCACGATCACTTTCTTGTAATCCCGCACATAGGTGGTTTTGGGATAGCGCTTCTGCTTATCTTTAAGGGCAGAAGAAATGGCAAAATTGGGAAGCCAGGTCGCTGCCATATTAATGATTCCAACCGAATGGAACTTGTCCCCGGGAAATTTCTCTCTATCTAAAGCGTCGCTGGCTTCGTTGTTTGTATCTTTTTCATCAGGATCAACATAAAAAAGGACAGAGACCTTATCCCTTAACTCTGCACTGCTCCAAGGGGTTCCATCGAGACGCCCTCCAAGTTTTCCTTTTAACTCTATTGCTGGAGGAACCTCTCCAAGCTCAACCGCCTGGGCAACCGGGTGGGTCAACAAAAGACCTAAAACAACGATGAACCTGGTTATAATATGTCTCATCATCCCTCCTGAACGTATAATTTTGATTTTTTGGGGACCCAATGGATTAAAACAAAAAATACCGCCAATGCCGCCTTAAGAAGTTGACTGAATTTTTCAGTCAGAGCCTACGACCTTTACCCAACCTTATCAGCTGTCCTACCCAACAACCCATGACCCAATCAACCCTTTCGACTCCCCGGTCTTAAGCCCGGGGTATGCTCAGGGTTGATACTGAGCGGCGCTTTTTACCCCGATTTGAAAATCGGGGTTTGGCGCCGTCGAACGTATCAATCAATAATTAAATCATGGCCTATCTTCTAAGGGATGGCACCGGATTTCGGTTTCTCAAACCTGAACTCCACCTATTTTCTTTCTTTTAGCACATCCTCTAAAAGTTCTCCGCCCACTCCAACATCCTCCGGGCCGGATTCCCTCAGATATACGACAAAAGCTGATTTTTGAATCCCTGTCAGCCTGCTCGCAGTATCTGTGAAGGATTTGATCATCTCTTTTCTCTTCCCTTTCTCCAACATTGGGCCATAGAAAAATATGGTCGGCATCTCTCCCTCCTTTTAACTAAATATTGAAAGTGTTAGCCTATCCCCGCCACTTTGGGGATCTTCTCATAGCACCCATTGCAATATTGCAACCCAAATCCCACAGCAGATTACTTCTCGCTGAAGCGTATTGGCTGCAGGAAAAAAATAAGTCCAAGACCGATGATGGCCACAAAGAGATACCCCCAAAAGGCAATCCCATAGCTTCCTGTTATATCAAACAGAGAACCTGCGAAGATGGGGCCGATAAAGCCTCCCACTGTGCCTGCAAAGACAGCCACGCCGAAGAGAAGACCATGCGACCGAATCCCGAAGTACTCGGCAACAATCGGTGAAATCACGGTGAAGAGGCCTCCGTGGGCAAATCCATAGACCACTGCAAAAAGGTAGAACATCCAGAGTTCATTTGAAAATTGAAGCCATAGGAGCATGAGGATGAGCAAGACAAAACATAAGATCATCGAGCGCCGATTGCCGATGCGATCGATGGCACTGCCAATGGAAAATCGCCCCACGATGCTGGCACCACCGATGGTCGAAAGGATCGTGGCAGATGCTTTCGGTGAAATACCCACGTCAATGGCATGTGGGACGATGTGTACCATGATGCTCATCAGGCAGAAACAGGCTGAAAGGTTGGCAAAGAAAATCATCCAGAACGCTCTGTCTCTCATCACTTTCCATAAGGGGATCTCTCTTTCACGAAACCCACTCCCTGATGTTTCAGCCGGTGAATTGTCCGGAAAAAGTCCCATGCGAAAAGGATCGTGGCGCAAAACCTGGGCGATGAGCACAAGCACCACCATTCCCACACCCCCGATGATCGCATAAGCCTGACGCCATCCTAAACCAGCGATGAGAACACTTGCCAAAAAGGGGATGAGCATCTGTCCAAATCCCGTACCCATCTTCACGATTCCTGTCATGACCCCTCGTCGTCGAACAAACCACCTTGCCGTCGTATTCAGGGCGATGACATCCACGGCACTCAATCCCATGCCGAAAAAGAGGCTGTAGAATAGATACAATTGCCATGGGGCGTGGATCGTGGAAAAGAGAAGGATTGAAGAACCAAAAAAGAGTCCTGCCACTGTCATCAAGAAGCGTGGGCCAAATCTGTCAACCAGCCTGCCGACGAAAATCCCTAAACCACCTGAGATGAGAAAAGCCAAGGAATGGGCTCCCGAGAGCATGGCCCTTGACCAGGTAAACTCTGCAAGGAGGGGTTTAAAGAAAACACCAAAGGCCACATAGGTGCCGACTCCGACTGCTTGAATCCCAGCACAGGCCGCAATGATGTAGTACCCATAGAAAAATGAGTTTCTCTGCATAACGAATGCTCCATAGTGTCAGCCCATTGACATTTGGACTAACCCCTCTCCTATTCAAGAACTTTATGGTGCTGATTTATCCCGAACGACCTATTCTTGTCAATTGATGGATAGATGAAATATGGATAATGAAAGACGATGCAGAGGTTTGGTAACAGACTTGCCAAGAAAGACCAAAAAACGACCATTATCGATTAAAGGGCTGGGGTCACATCTTCATATGTCATTATTTTCCCAAAGCCTATTCAAAAAAAGTTAGTTCGAAGCTGCAGCGCCAGACCTTAAAAATCGAATTAGTTTTTTACCCGCCCTCACTTTTCAGTTTTTCTGGGGTGCTTTCTTCAAGCTACAGCCTTCAAGCTACAGCTTGCCCCGGCAGAGAAATATGTTCAATGCGGGCCGGGATGTCGCCCCCCACCCAACTCTTCCAGTGGTTCGATCCTTTTAGATGGAGGTTCCACAAATAATTTTCCATCCAATCCGGCGCCATCTTTTGAACGCCTTCTTCAATTCATCCAGGTCTTTTGCTGCAAGAAGTTCTTCCTGGGCAGCCCTTAAATCTTCAATCGGTGCAATCGCTGGCATGTCTCAACCTCTCGCATAGAGCATCCATCCTTCGTCCCGCTTTGCGGGACTTCGGAGGACAGGTAGCGCCCACCTACGCCACCCTCCTAGGCCAACAATCTATACTGAGGCTTCGGCGGGCAGGCGTAGTGTGTCTCCAATCGTCAGGCATAATTTTTCTTTCTCGTTTTCGTGACATAAGGAACTTTAGGTTCCTCAACGAGAAACCCTATTCCTCTTTTTGGTGTTTCAGGCTCTGCGGGCCTCATTAATTGCCGGATAGCATCAAAAACCACCTTAAATTGAGCATCGTATTTCCTTTCGAGTTCATCCAGCCTTTTAGCCAAATCTTTGTTCAGTGATATAATTTCCCGGAGTTTCGCAAAGGTCCGCATGATCTGAATGTTAACCTGAACAGCTCTATGGCTGTTCAAAACACCGGATAGCATAGCAACCCCATGCTCTGTAAAGGCATAGGGTGGATATCTACGTCCTCCCCAATGACTTGAGGTGCCAAAATGGTACCTCAAGTTTTCGAATTCGTCTTTACTGAGCTGAAACATAAAATCATCTGGAAATCGAACGATATTCCTCTTTACGGCGCGAACCAGTTGCTTAGTTTCAACACCGTATAGTTGTGCCGGATCTCGATCAAGCATCACCTTCTGGCCGCGAATCAACAAGATCCTCTTTTCAATAACTTCCAGGGGAATAAGCTCCTTCATTTAACCACCTCGAGGATATCACAATTTGTGATCACCTTCGACTGATCGAACATCTGAAGCCACACTAGAAAACAAAAAGCCCATTCCTCTTTTGAAGAGCAGGCTTATTGTTAGAAGACCCATGCTACCCACCCCCACCGGAATTTGCCCCAATTGGAGTGCACCCCAAAAACTGGACAGAATATGTTAGAGTGGTGACAGGATCTTGGGCCCCTGAAGGGGAGAAAGGATCTTGTCATGAGAAACCAACGGCG
>VGSD01000122.1 GCA_016875155.1 Deltaproteobacteria bacterium
AATGTCACGGAATAGATTCTGAGAACATTTTACTTCGGCCACAAAGGTTGCACCTTTCTGCTGTTTCAATATCTCACGGGAGAAGAGGATCATCAACTGATCGCCCCAGATAATATTCCCCTGATCGTCTACCACTCCTATGCGATCCGCATCTCCGTCATAACCAATTCCTACGTCCGCCCCTGTTTTAAGTACCCGGTCAATAAGAACCTTCAGATTTTCAGGGACCGTTGGGTCAGGAAAATGGTTTGGAAATCGGCCATCGATCTCACAATAGAGTTTTTCGACTTCACATCCTAAATCTTTAAGCAGTGGCCCCGCGACAACTCCGCCTGTTCCATTTCCAGCATCGATCATGACCTTTAACTTCTTTTCAATATGAATATTTGTCTTAATGTAGTCTTGATAAGGTCGGATAATTTCGGCTGTAGAAAGTTTTCCTTGGCCGGTGGAGAACTCCCTCTTTTCAATCAAGCGGCCCAGTTTCTGAATCTCTTCGCCGAAAATGGTGGTTTTCCCCACCGAAACCTTAAAGCCATTGAACTCCGGGGGATTGTGGCTTCCCGTTACCATCACCCCTCCATCTCTGTCCAGATGAAAGACCGAGAAGTAATAGACGGGTGTGGGGCAGACGCCGATATTGACCACATCACATCCGGTTGAGATGAGACCATCGATCAGCGCTTCACTGAAGGCTTTCGAACTGAGCCTTCCGTCCCTTCCTACGGCGAGTGATTTCTTGCCCAGCCGGACCATATGGGTTCCAAATCCTTTGCCCAGTTGGCGGACGATCTCAGGGGTGAGGTCTTTATCAACCACTCCACGGATATCGTATTCTCTGTAGATCTGCGGGTTGATTTTCATAGATTCCTCCCAAAATTGAACGAAAGTGACGAATGACAACGAATAATTCGAACATTTTCTAGTTCGTTAAATTCGTTCCCATTCGTTTCATTCGATATTGTTCAATAAAATTATCCTAAAATCTCTCAAGAATCAAACAATTTCGGTTTTTGACTTTTTGAAATGGATGGGGTAAATTACAAAAACCGAGGGACAATCTATGGGAATCACAGCCATTCGTGGGTTTAATGACATCCTTCCTTCCGAAGTCGGAAAGTGGCAGTTTGTTGAGAAAACGGCACGGGAAGTGTTTGAGGGGTTCGGTTTTGTTGAGATCCGTATTCCCATCCTCGAGCGGACAGAACTTTTCAGCCGGGGGATCGGAGAGGCGACTGACATCGTTGAAAAAGAGATGTATACATTCACCGATAAGGGTGGCGGTTCCCTGACCCTTCGTCCTGAAGCCACTGCCTCTATGGCGCGGGCCTACCTGGAGCATCAACTCTATACTTTCGACCCTGTGGCAAAACTCTATTGCATTGGCCCAATGTTTCGCTACGAGAGACCCCAGAAGGGCCGATACCGCCAGTTCTATCAGATTGATGCTGAGGTCTTTGGCGTAGGAAATCCGGTGGTGGACGCCGAAGTCATCGTCATGCTCATCCATTTTCTACGGAGGGTGGGACTGGAAAAATTGGAGCTTCAGATCAACTCCTTAGGATGTCGTGATTGTCGGCCCCGTTATCGAGAAGGATTGAAGACCTATTTGACAAAGAAGTCTTTTCAACTGTGTGAAGACTGTCAGAGGAGAATTCAAACCAATCCCCTTCGCATCTTTGACTGTAAGGTCGGGACCTGCCAGGAAGCCATTGCCGATGCCCCAAAGGTAACGGACTTCATCTGCGAAGAATGTCAAAGCCATTTTGGAAGAGTGAAGGATTATCTCGCAATGGCAAGCCTTGACTATATTCTAAACCCGAGAATGGTGAGAGGATTGGATTATTACACACGGACAGCGTTTGAAGTTGTCTCTTATGATCTTGGTTCCCAGAATGCCGTCACCGGTGGAGGGCGGTATGACAACCTCTTTCAGGAGATTGGAGGGCTCGATATTCCAGGAATCGGTTTTGCCATCGGGATGGAAAGGTTGATTTCTCTCCTGCCCAAAGATAAGGAATTTATCCGGTATCCCGATCTCTTCATCGCTGCCCCTGGAAAAGGAACATATGAAGAGGCCTACAGGTTGGCTCATCAACTCCATTTAGTAGGGATCCATGCTGAATTCGACTACGAGGGAAAAAGCCTGAAGAGCCAGATGAGACGCGCAGACAAATTAAAAGCCCGGTATGTTCTCATCCTGGGTGAAGAAGAGTTGAAAAAGGGCAGGGCGGTCCTGAGAAATATGGAGAACCAATCCCAGGAAGAACTCCCAATTGACAATATATTGGAAATACTTAAAAATAAAATCAGAAAAGATTGATTGGTTTACTTTTAAATGGTATATTTTCTGCTGTAATTCCGAAATCCGCAATCTGAATTCCGCAATCAAAGATTGGGGGATCGTTCAATGGTAGGACAACGGACTCTGACTCCGTGAATTGAGGTTCGAATCCTCATCCCCCAGCCATCCGCTACGCCCCTCAAATTTTCAACAATAATGAAGGTCCCACTTACTAAGGAGTCCATAATTGAAAAGACATCCTCTTCTGAAAAGCTCTCGTAACCCCCCTTCCTCCCCCCTTAATTTAAGGGGGGAGGAAGGGGGGTTATAAGACGAGTGGTCCCTCCCTGTTTATACAATTTTGGACTGATTAATAACTCATTAGAAAGACCACGCTGCTTGGAAAAACCTTGTTCACGTGCTTTTTAATACATGACCCTACCAGCTCCCAATAACTAAGAGTTGTAAAATGGACTTGACAACTCCAAATTACTATGTAAAATGGAGTTATGTATTCCAGATTGCTCAGTCCACCTAAGGCCAAAAGTTTCTTTCTGTTCGGTCCCAGGGGAACCGGTAAGACCACGTGGGTGAAGTCTGCCTTCCCAAAGGCTGTCTATATCGATTTATTGGAAGCTGAATTGTTTAACGATTTAACAGCCAATCCACAGCGGTTGTCCAGTTTCATCCCTTCTGATTTCAAAGATTGGGTGATTATAGATGAGATACAGCGCATCCCCGATCTTTTACATGAAGTACACCGGTTAATTGAGTCCAAGAAATATCAATTTATTCTCACCGGTTCCAGTCCCCGAAAATTGAAAAGAAAGGGACCCAATCTTCTGGCTGGCCGGGCCCTCACGTTTTCTTTGCATCCTTTGTCAGTCGCTGAGTTGGGCAATGATTTCCGGTTAGAACATTCTCTTAAATATGGTCATTTACCCAGTGTTTACACAGAAACTGCCCCTCAAAAGTATCTTGAGGCCTATGTTAAGACTTACCTCGAGGAAGAGATCCGTCAAGAGGGGCTTACAAGGAATCTCTCGGCATTTGCCCGATTCCTGGAAGCGGCAAGCCTTTCCCAGGGGTCCGTTTTGAACATTTCATCGGTTGCAAGAGAATGCCATGTAGAGAGAAAGGCTGTTGAGAGTTATTTTTCAATTCTTGAAGATCTTCTGATCAGTTATCGAGTCCCCGTTTTTTCAAAGAGGGCTAAACGACGTCTTGTTGCGCATCCCAAATTTTATTTTTTTGATACAGGAGTCTACCGGACTTTACGACCTATGGGACCACTTGATGCACCAGAAGAGGTGGATGGGATCGCTTTAGAAACACTCTTTCTTCAAGAAATCATTGTCCTTAATGATGCCCTGGATCTTAAATATAAGATTTTTTACTGGCGGACTTCCAACGACAGGGAGGTGGACTTCGTCCTATATGGTCCTAAGGGGTTAGTCTCTTTTGAAATTAAAAGAACTTCCAGAGTAACATCAAAGATGCTGGCGGGATTGAAATCGTTCTTGGCGGATTATCCTATGGCAAAATTATATTTCGTTTATATGGGAAATCGAAGAATGCATGAGGGTAAAATAGAAATTGTACCAATGCAGGAGATTCTGAAGGATTTAAGAACAATATTAGGGTGACAACAAGAGGCGATGATGAAAAATACCGTGTTTCCGTCGCCTGACCCCGCACAACATTTCCTCCTCGGCAAGTGCCTTGCAAGAAGTAAAATTGTAACATGTTGAAATAATTTTAAAATTATAATACAAAAATATATTGACTTAGTCCACGACTTAGTCTATTATTTTCATTGGAGGTGTATAGATATGGCCCTCAAAGTTAATGTTCATGAAGCAAAAACTCATTTTTCACGAATCCTTACCCGGGTTGGGGACGGGGAAGAAGTGGTTATTTCCAAGGCGGGTAAACCGATTGCTCGGCTTGTTCCAATTGCAGGAAAACAAGCCCAACGGACACCAGGAAGTGCAAAAGGGAAAATCGTTTTGGAAAAGGATTTTGATGCTCCCCTTCCAGATTTTATTCTTAAAGGATTCGAAAAATGAAGGTGTTATTGGATACTCACATATTTCTTTGGTGGATTACTGAGGATCCCAGATTATCATCGAAGGCCAGTGAAATCATCAGGGATGGAAGTAACGAATTATTCCTGAGCGCTGCATCGGGATGGGAGATAGCCATCAAAGCCAAACTGAATAGAATTCAACTGCCTACCACTCCAGAAAAGTTTATCTCAGAACAGTTGAGAATCAATGGAATCCAGGGCTTGCCAATTCTGATGAGTCACGCTCTTCATGCTTATAATCTTCCCAATCACCATCGAGATCCTTTTGACCGTATCCTTATTGCTCAGTGCCAGTCAGAAGGCTTACCCATCCTAACCGCAGACCCGTCATTCACACCCTACAAGATCGAAGCCATCTGGGAATAGCGGAGAACGACAGGGAAATAGGTGGGATCGGTCATGCAGTTACTTCTTCTCCTGGCCGGAGACTTTGGCCCAGGAGTCGCGGAGCGTGACAATCCTATTAAAAACAGGCTTTCCTGATGCTGAGTCTTTTAAATCAGCACAGAAATAGCCGAGCCTCTCAAACTGGAAACGGTCTCCAGGTTTTGCTGCGGCCAGAGCAAGTTCCACACGACAGTTGGTAAGGGTTTCGAGGGATTTTGGATTCAGGTATTTCGTAAAGTCATCGTCTTGGCCCATTGGATCGGCTACCTGGAAGAGGCGATCATATAAACGGACTTCAGCGGGAGCTGAATGTTCCGATGATACCCAGTGGATGACTCCTTCCACTTTTCGTCCATCCGGAGGAGGGCCGTTTCGTGTCTCTGGATCGTAAGTACAGTGCACTTCAGTTATTTCACCGGTCTTTTCATCCTTGACCATGTTCACATATTTGATGATGTAGGAATACCGGAGTCGCACTTCCCGGCCGGGGCCAAGGCGATTATATTTTTTTGGTGGGTTTTCGTTAAAGTCATCTTGCTCAATGTATAACACTCTGGAAAAGGGGACCTTCCTTGACTCCATATCGGGATGCTGCGGGTGATTGGGACATTCGAACTCTTCCACTTTTCCCTCTGGATAGTTGTCAATGACCAGACGAAGCGGTCTTAATACCCCCATCACTCTATGTGCCCGTTCATTTAAATCATCACGAACGCAGTGCTCAAGAAGGGAGACATCAACCAGATTCTCATTCTTGGCGACACCGATCTTCACACAGAAGTTTCGGATTGCCTCGGGTGTGTAGCCCCGCCTTCTCATTCCGGCAATGGTGGGCATCCGGGGATCGTCCCACCCCTTCACATATTCTCTTTCCACGAGTTCGATCAGTCTCCGCTTGCTGAGAACCGTATAGCTGAGATTGAGGCGGGCGAATTCTATCTGTTGTGGATGAGATTTTGTTTTTAATTCATCCAGAATCCAGTCATAAAGGGGGCGGTTGTTTTCAAATTCGAGTGTGCAGATCGAATGGGTAATCTTTTCGATGGAGTCTGAAAGGCAGTGGGCGAAGTCATACATCGGGTAGATACACCATTTTGTCCCAGTCCGGTAGTGATGCGCCCGTTTGATTCGGTAAAGGATCGGATCCCGCATGGTGATGTTGGGAGAAGCCATATCGATTTTGGCACGAAGGACATGGGCGCCGTCCTCAAACTCTCCGGCCCGCATACGTTTGAAGAGATCGAGGTTCTCTTCCACAGACCGGTTCCGATAAGGACTTTCCTTGCCGGGTTCGGTCAGGGTGCCCCTGTGCTCCCGGATATCATCCGCACTTAAACTGCAGACATAGGCTTTGCCCTGTTGAATCAACTGCAGAGCATATTGATAGAGCTGTTCGTAATAGCCTGAGGCATAGTAGAGGCGGCGTTCCCAGTCAAACCCAAGCCACTTCACATCCTCGATGATGGAATTGACATACTCCTGTGTTTCACCGCTCGGGTCTGTATCATCCATGCGAAGATTACAGGTGCCTCCGTACTGAGCGGCAATGCCGAAATTGAGGCAGACGGACTTAGCGTGCCCAATATGGAGGTATCCGTTGGGTTCGGGCGGAAACCGAGTCGCCACCCGGCCGTGAAATCTATTCGTCTTAAAATGTTCATCGATGATCGCACGTATAAAATCGGTTTGTTGGGGAAAATCTACTTGAGGCATCTTTTAATTTCCTCGATGGTTCCAGTAGTTTCTTACCATAAAGATACTTTTCTTTTCAACACTTTCTGATTTGAGGAGAATGGATGCCACCCATCCTGTTTATCGTTATTATTAATCACCTGGTATCCATTTCGGGGAAATTCAGGAAGTTATTATAAAGTCGCTTACTCCTCGAGGATAATTCTTGCGTCAACAGCCATAGCCCCTTTTTTGTATGCAAAGATAGGGTTAAGCTCGAGTTCCTTGATCTCCGGGTTTTGCTCCATCACCTTCGAAATTTTCAGAATGATCTCAACCAAAGCAGAAATATCAGCCGGCTCTTTGCCCCGATAGCCCTGCAGGACTGGATATCCTTTTATCTCTTCAATCATCTCCAACGCATCTTTTCGGCTTAGCGGAATAATTCTGAAAGAGACATCCTTGAGCACCTCCACAAAGATTCCTCCCAGGCCGAACATGATGACCGGTCCGAATTGAGGGTCTTTGCTCGTGCCCACAATCACTTCTGTTCCGGGTTTTGCCATCTTCTGTACGGAGACTCCCTCGATGGATGCCGAGGGATTTTTCTTTTGGGCTCCGATTACGATCTCCTTAAATGCGGCTTTGACCTCAGCCACATTTTTAAGGGATAACTTCACACCGCCCGAATCGCTTTTATGAACGATATCCGGAGAGGCAATTTTAAGAGCAACAGGGAAACCCATCTTCTGGCTGATGGCAACAGCCTCTTTCGGAGTTTTGGCCAGTCTCGTCTCGATGACAGGGATACCCGCTTGCTTGAGGAATTTTTTGGATTCAAACTCGGTCAGGATCTGCCTTCCCTCTTTTTTTAATTTCAGGATCGTAGTGGATGTCTTCATCAATCTCCTCCCTTTGCCTTTGCATATTGGCTTGCTATCCCCAGGGCTTTGATCGCCATTTCGATATCTGAAAATACAGGAAAACCGAGATCCTCCAGTTGACGGGCCATCTCATTGATATAGGCTAATCTCGGTCCATAAATCCATGAGGCGATCGGTTTCTGATACCCTTGAAACTCCTTGTAGATTTTTAGATAGTTCTCGACAAACTCGCAGGAGGGGCCTGTCCAGATGACATTCAAGATGATGTCGATGTGAGGATCGTTGGTGACGGTCTTAAACACTTCAGAATAAAAGGACATATAATCGTTAATCATAGCCATAGGCGGTCCAATATCTACGATTCTATTTCCCAGCCCCGGAAAGATGGCGTCCAATTTTTTCCTTGTTTCCGAAGATAGTAGAGGAATCGTAAGTCCATACTTTGCTCCTTCATCAATGGCCAGAACCCCCACTGCACCGGTGAAGGTGATAATTCCTAGGCGATTCCCTTTGGGCAGGAACGGATGGGCAAAGATTTTCGGCAACTCAAATAGCTCCCTGAA
>VGSD01000123.1 GCA_016875155.1 Deltaproteobacteria bacterium
ACTCATCACAAATGGCGATGCGTGATCATTTATGATCTTCACCCAAGCCTGTGATGCCTCAATTCGGCGAGGAAAACTTGGGTCATTGGCCCAGGTTTTAAGCTTATCAAATGCCTTACGATCATCGTTTTGAGCCGCGATGAAAGTAGTTGTGAAATCCGCACTTGCTTTAAGGTCCGCTATCTCTTTTTTCGCTTCTTTAAGTTCAGCGTCAACAGCCTTGAGTCGGTGTTCTGCATCCTTAAGTTTTGGGTCAATGCTCTGATAAATATATTTTTTTATTAGCGGATCTGCCGTCTCATCAATTCGGGCTCTGGCTTTAGATTCAACGAGAGCTCTTATATTATCTGCCTTAAACTCTTGGTCTACTTTTTTCTCAACAATTTTCCCGAACTCAATGACCTGCTTATCAAGTTCATACTTCATTCTCGATTCAAGAGAACCGAGGCGACGCTCAATCTCCCGATTTGTTTCTTCTTTGAACTCACCCGATGATTTGTATGTGAAATAAATCCCTACGACAGCAACGATAGCTGCTAATGCAACGGCCCACTTATACGCCGAGCGGACCCATAAAATCTCCGACTTCGCATAATCAGAAATTTCCTTATAATGTTCCTGCAAAGATACCGGATGTGAATGGAGGCCTATACCTTCTTGATTTTTTTCCTCCACCATTAATCCCACCTCCTGTTTGGCACTTTTAACAAATCACCAGTTTTTACAGTATTATAGGGAAAGATTCATCCTCCAATATAGCAAAATTTATATTGTAATATACATCTGTTTGAAAAATTGATCAAGCGAAACTTACAGGGAGTTATCCACGGTGCCCGAAGTTTCCAATGCCCATCCAAAATTAAATAATATTATCATGACATTAGATTGGAGGTTATCAGTTGACCTTACCAAAGGGTCATTCCTTCTCGAGGCGGGGGAGGGAGTGGAGATAAACGATCATCGCATCGAGATCTGCGGATACAATCTTGGAGGTTGAATTTCTGATCACGATGCCCATGGTTTCACCCACGACATCGCCATCGGGAAATAGGTAGGCAACGATGGAATCAAATCTTTATCTTTGATTATGTTTCCAATGGTAAGGCTTGTTCATTGTCTGCCCTTTAGTCCATCGTATTACTTCCCGAGTTTTTCCAGCGCGCTCACCAGGTCTTCGAGGGGAGGGCGTTTGTTGATGTCGTGGACATCGATATATCGGATGATCCCTTTCTTATTGATCACAAACAGGGCTCTCTCTGAAACTCCATCCGAACGTAGCACGCCATACTTTTTAGCCACTGCTCCGTGAGGCCAGAAGTCGGAGAGCACTGGGAACCACAGCTTTCCCATCTGATTGGTCCACGCAAAGAGGGTAGGGATATTATCTACTGTAATGCCAAGAAGAACGGTTTCGTTCTCCTCAAAAATATCTTTCATGATATTATAGCCGGGCCACTGGTCCGAACAGACTGGCGTCCAGGCTGCGGGAACGAATGAGAGAACGACATTCTTTTTTCCACGATACTGGCCTAGAGAAACCTTCTCCCCGGATAAAGAGGGAAGGGTGAAGTGAGGCGCTTGGTTTCCGACCTTCACCATTAATTTACTGTCCACTGGTTTCAGGTCTCCCACTTTATAGATATTCCCCTTAAAGGCTTCCGATGCGCCATAAGCTCGCGGAAGAAACAGTAACATTGAAATGGCAATGGCGATTAAAACAGAGTCAATCCGTATCTTTTTTTTCATCATCTCCTCCCCTATTTGAGCCCAGAGGCCTTCAGAACAAGCTCTAGAAATGGTTCTGCTCCTGGATAATTTCCCAACTGGGCATGGACAATCTGGTGAGTCCCGTCGTCGTTTATTTTTACAACGATGAAATAGGGAGTCCTTACCTCTCCGCAGGCCTTATGGATGGTATAGTCTTTATCCGGGAAGAGTGGAAACGGGACCTGGTAAGTTTTTCTGTATGCCTCCACTTCAAAAGGGGTATTTCCAGCTCCGATACCAATCAATTTAATCTTATCTTTGAGGTCCGGATTTTTTTGAATCCGTTGATAAAGTTCATTGATGCCGGGAGCATCCTTCTGACAATAGGGACAATACATACTATAGATTTCGACAATCACCACTTTGGCTTTAATCTGTGGGATTTTGAAGAACCCATCGCCTGAAAGGCCGAGGTAGGTTTTTTCAGCGGGATTTTTAGGAATCGGAAGATTGAACACAGGTAAAGTCTCGCCTTTCTCCGGTGATTTGTTAGCCGTTAAAACAGGTGAGACCAGTGCGATTACCATAATCGCGATGACAGGTAGCGTCAGATAGATTTTTTTCATTTTTTCCCCCTCATGTCAATTTTTTCAAGGCATTCAGAACAGCTTCATAATCCGGTTCGTTGGTTAGCTCTTTAACGATCTGGATATACTGCAGGGTCCCTTTTCGATCCACTATGTAGACCGCCCTGGCGAGGAGCCTTAATTCCTTAATCAGCACCCCATATGAGGCCCCGAAAGAGGCATCGCGGTGATCTGATAGGGTTTGGACTTTATCCACTCCACTTGCTGCACACCATCTCTTTTGCGCAAAAGGGAGGTCCATACTGATCGTTAAAATCAGGATATCCGGTCCCAAACGGCTCGCCTCCTCATTAAATTTTCTGGTCTCCAGGTCGCAGACCGGGGTGTCGAGGGAAGGGACAGCAGAGAGGATGCAGATTTTATTGCGAAAAGATGAAAGTGAAACGGGAGATAGGTTATTGTCCAGGGCAGTAAAATCTGGAGCCACTTCTCCCACTTTAACCTCGTTTCCAACAAGAGTGAGAGGATTTCCTCTCATGGTGATCAACCCGGTTCGTTCCTTCATTAGAGCCTCCTTTTAATTTAAGAAAGGTGTGTCTTTGCCAATATCCAGATAAGATAGGACCAGCCAAAGAGAAATGAGATGCCACCGATTGGAGTAATTGCTCCCCACCACTTCGTCCCTGTGATTGCTAACACATATAGGCTTCCTGAAAAAAGGAAGATGCCAATAAAGAATCCCCAACCTGCTGCCGCCAAGGAATGCTGTTTTATAAAATGTTGAAGGAGTCCCACGCCGAAGAGGGCCATCGTGTGGAACATCTGGTATAGAATCGCTTTTTCATAAATGGATTTTCCGTAGTCACCCAGCAGGTTCTTTAAGGAATGAGCTCCAAACGCCCCAAGAGCGACTGTTAAGAACCCGGAGATCGCTGACAGGATGAGCCAGAATTTAACCATAACATTCCTAAAAAAGGAAATAATTAGAGTCCGTTTATAAATGCACTTTTTTTGTCATGCCCCGATTAAATCGGGGCATCCAGAAGGTCTTGAAATTACTGGATTCCGGCCTTCGCCGGAATGACGACCTTTTGGAAAATCTTTAGTTTATGAACAGACTCTAATTAATAGGAGGAGGGGGGCTCCTCCTAGGTTGGATCATTTAATCTATTTTTTTGAACATTTCTCCTTTGGCTCCGCAAACCGGGCAGGTTCCGGGGGCCCCTTTTTCAGCTGTGTAGCCACAGATCGGACAGATATAGTAGGCATAATTTTCCTGAGGTTTTCCGAGCCCGTCTAACAACTTCTGATAGAGCTGGGCATGGACCTTCTCAACCTCATTGGCAAAGTTGAATGTCCGCACTGCATCTTTTTGCCCTTCTGCCTTGGCCGCCTCGATCATCTCCGGGTACATCGCCTTAAACTCATGGGTCTCTCCAGCGATGGCTTCCTGAAGGTTTTCTTTCGTACTTTTGATTCCCTTCAGCACCCTCAGGTGGTTATGGGCGTGGATCGTCTCAGCCTCAGCTGCAGCTCGGAAGAGACGTGCGACCTGGGGGTTTCCCTCCTGGTCGGCTTTTGCCGCAAATGCAAGATATTTCCGGTTTGCCTGGGATTCTCCTGCAAATGCCTCTTTTAAAGATTGTTCTGTCTTCGACATTGCGATACTCCTCCTTTCTTTTTTAAGTTTCTTTTTTATTTTTGCATTTTGAACAGATTCCATAAAATTCGATGTGGCTACCTATAATTTCAAACTCCTCGGAATCGATTTTTGGCGGTTTGAAAACAAACTCGTTTTGGACATCGAGGATTTTCTGACATTTGACACAGATGACATGATGATGAGGGTTGGGATTGGGATCGAACCGTTTCTTAAATGGATCGAAGTTGAGTTCTGTGATCTGGCCGTGCTTTCTTAAAGTCTCGAGGGTGTTATAGACAGTGGCAAAGGACATGGTGGGAAACCTCTTCGACATGGCTTTATAGATATCATCGGCTGACGGATGTTCTATATTGCCCTCAAGATACTTAAGGATCGCTATCCTCTGGGGAGTGAGTTTCAATCCGGAATCTTTATATTTCTCTATCATTTCATATCTCGTTAATTAGAATTATTATCACATTAGAACAATTCTTGTCAAGAGATGTTTTAAATAATTTATGGCAAAAAGTTCCTTTGATGAGGGTAGAAATTATGATAAAATAATATTGCAAAAAGCCAGTTTGAGGGGAGGCAATATGAATACGATCTTTCTGGGACTCATTGTCCTTGCTTTTACAGCCGGAGTGATTATTTTTATCGTTGTAATGATCGAACTGAAGGGGGCGATCAAAGAATTAAAAGAATTGATCCGGACAACGGAAGGATCGCTTAAACCCACTCTGACCGAACTGCAAGGGACACTCAGAAGTGTCCGGGAGCTCACTGACAATGTCAATGAGGTGGCTGAGGATGTTAGAACTTTTTCAGATTCGATCAAGGAGGTCGGTGAGGGCGTCAGAACGGTGAGTGAGGGTGTCAAGGATGTAAGCGCCATGGTTGGAGATGTAAGTTCATTGGCAAGAATAGAGGTTTCAAGCGTGAAAGCGGGTGTAAGGGCTGGTATTTTTGCTTTTTTGAAAAGTTTATCAGGACAAACCAGAGGTAAGCTTAACGAGTAAGACCTTTGGATCAAAGAAAGGAGGGAAACGATGAGACATGAAGAGGGTGGATACGGTGCTGGACCAATGATCTTCTCTTTCTTTTTAGGCGGGCTGATCGGAGCGAGCGTGGCGCTCCTATTTGCCCCCAAATCGGGAAAGGAGACAAGGGAGAAGATCAAAGAATTTGCCGGCGAGGCTAAAGGAAAGGCAGAAGAGGTGATCGAACAGGTAAAGGGCAAGGTGACCTCTGTTGTCGAAAAGGGAAAGGAAACTTTTGAGGAAAGGAAATCGATTTTGGCTACAGCGATCGATGCTGGCAAGGAGGCTTACGAGAAGGAGAAAGAGAAACTGGCTAAAGGTCATCCAACTGGTTCTTAATCGTTTTTTAAATAAACCAGAGTGGCTCCCCATCCGCCTTGATCGTCAGAGGCGATCCTGTAGGAATCAACAAGAGGATTTTTTTCAAGAAAGGAGTGAACGATATTTCGTTGCACTCCTTTTCCTTTTCCGTGGATGATCCGGACCTCTTTAAATCCCTTCTTCTGGCACTCCAAGAGATATTCTTCCAATAGAGAGGGAATCTCTTTAGGTGGGAAGGTATGAAGATCGATCCAGTCTTCAATGGGAATTCTAATAGCCATAAATTACAGTTCGGAGTTAGGAGTTCGTAGTTCGGAGTGAATCATTCTGAAAATTTTATGGAACATTGGCCGGGTGAGTTTGCCGGTTAAGGTGTTTTGTTGGCTCGGATGATAAGTGGTTATTAAAGAAATAGTTCGGAGTTTTGAGTTCGGAATTCGGAGAGAAAACAATTTCCCATGGCCGAAGGCCAAAGGCGGGACTTCATAGCCCCTCAGCCTAAGCAGTTTCAATGTCTGTGTAAAGGCAATCTGACCCAATGGAACAATGACTTGGACATTTTTCAATAACTCGAGCTCTTTTAAGGCATAAGGTCGGCAATTCTCTATCTCTTCGGGTAAGGGTTTATTGTCTGGTGGGGCACAACGGATGGTTGCCGTGATGTAGCAATCTTTTAAGGCAAAATCATCATCCCGCCGGATCGAATTGGGGTGATTGGCAAAACCAAATGAATGGAGGGCTTCAAAGAGCCACTCTCCACTCCGATCTCCCGTAAACATTCGTCCTGTGCGGTTTCCACCATTGGCTGCAGGTGCAAGGCCGACGATCAGAACACGGGCCTTGGGATCCCCAAAGCTGGGAAGAGGTTTGGAATAATAGGTCCAATCTTTGAATCGCCTGGGCTTATGTTCTGAGAGTTTTTGGAGGTAGACCATCAATCTCGGACATTGGCGACATCGGACTATTTTCCCTTGGAGCTTTTCCAATTCTATTTCTGATTCCATTTCGACTACGTCCTATCACATTTCTGGTCAATCTTTCAAGAGAAAATGGTTTTTGACAGAGCAGGGATTTCTTGTTAGAAATAAGTAAAAGGAGATTGAACATTGCCGACTTATTCCCACTCACAGCTATCCACATACGAGACATGTCCCTACCAGTATAAACTGTCTTATATTCAAAAAATTAAGATTGACACCGAGGGGATCGAAGCATTTATGGGGTCGAGGGTTCATGATGTTCTTGAGAAACTCTATCGGGACCTGAAGATGACGAAGCTGAATACCCTTGAAGAGCTTCTCGAATTTTATCATCAATGTTGGGAGAAAAACTGGACTGAAGCAGTTCAGATCATCCGAAAAGAATACAGTGCGGAGGATTATCGCTCTCTGGGAGCGAAATGCATTACAGAATATTACAAACGTTATTATCCTTTTGACCAGGGAAAGACATTAGGCCTTGAAGAAACCATCTATTTTCCTCTTGAGGAAGAAAAAGGATACTGGATACGGGGAGTGATTGATCGTCTCACACTTTTGAACGGGTCTGTTCTTGAGATTCATGATTATAAGACTTCCGGCAGGCTTCCAACCCAGAAGGATATCCAATCAGACCGGCAGTTAGCTTTTTATCACATGGGAGTGGAAGGAAAATGGAAAGACATACAAGAAATTAAATTGATCTGGCATTATCTTGTCTTCGATGCGGAGGTCCAATCTCAGAGAACACCAGAAGACCTTCAACAACTCCGACAAGAAACTCTGGAGTTGATTAAGAAGATTGAGTCGGATAGAGAATTTATTCCTAAGGAAAGCCCTCTCTGCGACTGGTGTGATTATCAGGGGCTCTGTCCGAAGCGAAGGCACCGGGTCGTAACGGAAAATCTTCCGCCGAATGAATACCTGAATGAAGAAGGGGTCAATCTGGTCAACAAGTATGTGGAGTTAAAGGAAAAGAAGGGAATTTTAACTGGAGAGATCGATGCTGAGATCGCCAGGGTGGAGGAGGCTCTCTTGGCTTATGCTGAACAGAAGGAATTAGGGGCGATCTTTGGGAGTGATCATGTCGCCAAAATTAAGACTGAGGCAAAAGAGAAATATCCTTTGAAGGGAGAGCCCAGTCGACGAGCATTGGATGAGTTCATCAAGAATGCGGGGAAATGGATGGAGGTTTCTGATTTGAACCCCTGGATGTTAGCGAGGATTCTCGAACGGGGGGGATGGCCTCCCTCTCTTGCTAAAAAAGTTAAAGAATTCGCCACGGTCGAAAAAAATCGCACTATCACCCTATCGAAATTGAAAGAAAGAGATTAAGAATCAATAAAGCAATGTCAAATGTCAAAGTCAAAATGCCAAATGAAATCCAAAGGTCAAATTAGAAGAATTTTGGCATTTAGCTATTTGTCATTGATTTGAACCCCAATTGAGCCAAAATTTTTAGAAAATCCCCTCTAACTCCCCTTTGCTAAAGGGGAGAACCCATTATTATCCCCCTTTGGAAAAGGGGGATTTAG
>VGSD01000124.1 GCA_016875155.1 Deltaproteobacteria bacterium
CGTGGCGATCAGCAATGCAGTTGGAGCATTTCCATCGAAATACTGGCATCTGGGGACCTTTGAGGGTTGGGAGAAGATCAGCGCTGAAGCCCTTCTCGAACGTTGCCAGGTGAAACCTACGGCCTGCTTCCGTTGCTTTGTTGCCTGCGGGAATCTAAGTGAGATCAAAGAGGGAAGGCATAAGGGGTTGAAGATCGAAGGGCCTGAATATGAGACGATCTACGCCTTTGGAGGCCTCTGCATGATCCATGAGATTGAGGAGATTGCCTACCTGAATGATATCTGCGACCGCCTTGGGATGGATACGATCTCCGCTGGAAGTCTCTGCGCCTTTGCCATCGAGGCTTCGGAGATGGGGCGAATTAAGGAAAAGATTGGTTGGGGAGAAGTGGATAAAATCGCTGAACTCCTCCATGACATCTCATCCAAGAAAGGAATCGGAGCCATTCTGGCCGAAGGCATTCGATTCGCTGCAAAGGAATGGAAGATGGAGAACGTGGCTATCCATTCAAAAGGCCTTGATCCAGCGGGTTACGATCCAAGAGTCCTTAAAGGAATGGGACTTGCAAATGCCACTTCGGACCGGGGAGCCTGTCATTTGAGGGCGACCTTCTACAAAGCCGAACTGGCTGGAATGATCCCCATGGATCAGATGGAAGGAAAGGCAAACCTTTTTCTCGAATTTGAAGACCGTTTCAATATCCACGATGCCCTCATCTTATGCCGGTTCTATCGCGACCTTTACTGGGATTGGGCATACCTTTCAGCGATCGTTGAAATGACGACAGGCCTCAAACTGGATGAAGCCGGGTTGAGAAGAATTTCTTCCGCCATCCAGAACGAAACCCGGAGGTTCAATCTCCGCGAAGGCCTCAATCCAAAGGACGACACTCTCCCAAAAAGATTCTTTGACGAACCCCTCGGGAAAGAGGGAAAAACGATTCGAAGAGAAGACCTTCAGCGAATGCTTCAGGACTATTATGCCCTGAGGGGCTGGAGTCCTGAGGGCATTCCGGTATAGGCTCGTATAAAGGCTACGTTTATCGTTGTAGAAGCTCGTATCGATGCCCGATTTTCGATTCTGGAAACTCGATTTTTATATCGAGCTTCCTTCTTCGAGCTTCATACTTCGATACGAGCCTCGTCACCATGAAACGAAATTAATCTTTCATTGACAAAATAAAGCTCTTTTGATAGTTTGATTTTTATATGGGTGGAACGGGTTACTTCCAATTTACCCCGTTAGAAAGCTCTGCGTGAGCCATTCCGTTGGAGTGCCTAAGGCACTCTAACAAAGTTTATAAAACCTTAAAAGATGAGATTTCAGAAAGGAGGGTCAAAAGATGGCTAAGAATATTTCAAGAAGAAGATTTTTGAAGAATGCAGTCGTCGGTGGGGTGGCCCTTGGAACCGGTCTGGGGAGCTACCGGGTCACTTATGGCCAGGCCAAAAAACCTGCAGGGCCGATCAAGATCGGCGGTCAGGGGGCTATTTCTGGAGCCCATGCGGATTACGGCTGGCAGATGATGGCTGGAGCTACCCTTGCCATTGAAGAGGTAAATGCAAAAGGAGGTATTCTCGGCAGAAAACTCGAAATGAAATTCATGGACGAAGAGCTAAAACCTGCCACAGCCGTTAAGAATGCGAGATATCTTGTCACGGATTGGGGAGCTGATTTCCTCTTTGGCGTCGATTCGAGCGGAAGTGCCATGGCTTTGGGGCCTGTCCTGGCTGAGTTAAATCGTCTCCATTTCTTCTGTCATGCCGCCACGCACCGGTTGACAGAAGAACTCGTTGCTCAGAGAGGTATCCCGCAGATCTTCAGAATGGTCGCCCCTGTCTATCAGGATGCCCTTGCGGCCTGGGTCTTCAAGGATAACCCGGAGATCAAACGTTGGGCTGGAATCAACTGTGATTATGAATATGGTTATGTGGCGTGGAATCTGTTTAAAGAGAATATTAAAAAGTTCCGTCCTGACGTGGAATTTGTGGCTGCTGCCTGGGCGCCTTTCTGGACGATGGATTTCTCATCCCATATCGCTGCAGTCATGGCTGAAAAACCGGATGCCATCTTCGCTACCCCATGGGCAGGCGAAGGCGTCATGCTCCTGAGGCAAGCCCTCATGCTCGGCGTCTTTGATAAAATTCATGCATGGTGGCAGGGAATGGGTGGCTCTGTGGACCTCCTGGAGGGCCTCTCAAGAGAGATTGAAGGGGATAAATTCAAGGGAAAACTCTGGGCCACTGCAAGATATATCCATAATTATCCCGTATCGCCTGAAAATAAAGCCTTTGTTGATGGTTTCAGAAAAAGATGGGGGAAATATCCCAACTACTCAGCGGAGGCAAGTTATTCCACAATCTATACCATCAAGGCAGGAGCTGAAAAGGCAAAATCCCTCGACAGAGAAAAAGTGGGAGCCGCACTCGAAGGCATCGAGTTAAAAACTCCTGCAGGGGTTCGCCTCATCAGAAAAGCAGATCATCAGGCTGTCTATACGGTCCCTGCCGGGAGGGCAACCAAAAGTCCGGATTACACCATCCCCATTCTGAGTGATTTGAGGGTGATTCCGGCAAATGAGTATTTCCGGCATCCGCCTTTTACGCCTGTGGCGGCAACAAAATAATTTCTTAACCCTTTTATCCCTCTCTCCCTGTGCCTGCCTGCCGGTAGGCAGGGGAGAGGGCTGAGGTGAGGGGGAAGAATTTTATAAGATGCTTGAAAAATTACTCTTCCAGAGTTTAATCGGCTTGAGCCTTTCGATGTACCTCTGGCTGCTGGCCGCCGGACTGACCCTTGTCTTTGGAGTCCTGGGCGTTCTCAATTTTGCCCACGGTAGCCTCTTCATGCTGGGGGCTTATGCCACATTCACCCTTTATGGAAAGCTCGGGCTCAATTTCTGGTTTTCAATCCTTTTAAGCCTTATCAGCGTGGGTATCATCGGTGCCATCCTTGAACGATTTTTTATCCGCCGAATCTACGAGATCGATCTCCCTTACCAGTTGATTCTGACTTTCGGTTTCATTCTGGTCTTTGACGATCTTGTTAAGATAATTTGGGGGGGGGTGGCCATGATCCCTCCGATGCCCTCTTTTCTGGAAGGGAATCTCGCGATCTTGGGCAGGCCTTATCCCATTTACAACATCTTCATCATCATTGCAGGGGTAGTTGTTGCCATCGTTCTCTGGCTCCTTCTTGAGAAGACCTGGTGGGGAAGGATGATTCGCGCTTCCGCATCGGACCGTGAGATGGCAAGTGCCATTGGAATCAATATTCCTGGTCTTTTTACTACTGTTTTTATCTTTGCGGCTATGCTTGCCGCTCTGGGAGGAGCATTAGGGACACCTGTCCGCGTGGTTGCGCCGGGAATCGGAACAGCCATGATCATCCAGGCTTTTGTCATCACAGTGATTGGTGGGTTGGGAAACTTGAAGGGAGCCTTTGTGGGCGCATTGATCGTCGGCATATTAACCTCCTTCGGGATATTGCTCTTCCCGGTCTTCGAACTTTTCATCATCTTTGTGGTCATGGCAATCGTGTTATTGGTTAAACCGGAAGGACTGTTCGGGAAATAATGAGTGCAAAATAGTCAATTAGCAATTAGCATTTATCAATGAAGAACCACTAAAAACTGATTAGATCTTTTTAGAGTTATTGCTAACTGCTAATTTTGCAATGCTAAATTTACAATGAAACGAAAGACCTATCTCCTCATCGCACTCATACTCTTTCTTCTCCTCCTTCCTGCCTTTGCGGGAAAGTATCTCCTCTATATGACTATCCATATTCTCATCCTTTCGGTCTTTGCCCTCGGCTTCAACCTCCTATTGGGATACACTGGCCTTCTCTCCTTTGGTCAGGCGGGATTCTTTGCTGTTGGGGCTTATGCCTCAGCCAAAATACTCCTTGTCGTCCCATCTCTCCTCTTAGGAACCATTATCGGAACGATTACAGGTGGGATAGTTGCTTTGATTCTCGGTTACCTCTGCATACGTCACACTCGAATTTATTTTTCGATGCTCACGCTCTCTTTCGGGATGATGGTCTACTCCCTGGCTTGGAAATGGAGGGAGGTAACAGGCGGAGATGATGGATTGGTAGGCATCCCGAGAGCCCCCCTGGAGATCCCGGGGATATTCAGCATTAATATGAACCCCATGGAAAACTATTATTATTTTGTCCTGATTGTCTCGATCATGGCCATCTTCTTCATCTACCGGATTGTCAATTCCCCTTTCGGCCTTACATTAAAGGGGATTCGAGATAGTGAAAATAGAGTTGCATTTGCAGGAGTTTCGATCAGAGCCTACCGTCTCCTCTCCTTCGTTATTGCCGGGTTATATGCAGGACTTGCCGGATCCTTTCTTCCTCCTCTCGAAAATACGGTTACCCCCCCTATTGCCCACTGGACACACTCTGCAGAACCTGTGATGGTGACCCTCCTCGGAGGTATCCATACCTTTTCCGGGCCGATTGTAGGTTCAATCCTTTTTTACATTATAAAAGACATCATCGTCAGATTTACTCAGTACTGGTTGATCGTCTTTGGCTCAATCGTCATCCTATTGGTCCTTGTCTTCCGGGGCGGTGTGGTGATCTTTTTTTCAGAAAAAATCTTGCCATTGATTAAAAGAAGATAACAGGAAAAAGTTCGAATGCAAGAACTGCTCAGAACAGAGAAACTTAAAAAATATTTCGGCGTGGTTAGCGCAGCAGATAATGTCGATCTCACCATTGAGAAAGGAGTGTTAACTTCCATTATTGGCCCTAATGGAGCGGGTAAAACGACCCTCATCAACCTTTTAACCGGAAATATTCTCCCCGATTCAGGAAGGGTCTTTTTCAACAATGAAGAGATCACCCATCTCCCTACTCACAAAAGGGTTAAGAAGGGAATCTGCCGCTCCTTTCAGATCATGAATATCTTTTCCAAGCTCTCGGTTTACGAAAACCTGCAGATCCCCGTCTTCTCCCTTTTCAATCGGAGTCTAAGTTTTTTCCACCCCCTTTCCCGACACACCGATGTAAACGAGAGAGTTGAAAAATTGCTTCGGGAGATCGGCCTTTTCGATAAAAAAGATCTTCTTGCAGGAACCCTGTCCCATGGGGATCAACGGCTCCTTGAAATTGCATTGGCCATGGCTCCCGAGCCAAACCTCCTCTTCCTTGACGAGCCTACCGCAGGGATGAACCCGGTGGAGCGGGTGAAGGTCCTGGAAAATATCAGGCGATTGTCAAAAGAGAAACAATCCACCTTTGTCATTGTGGAACACGATATGGACATCGTCTTCTCTCTTTCGGACCGCATTGTCGTATTGCATCGAGGCCAAATCTTAGCCGATGGCCCTCCGGATCAGATTAAGCAGAACGAGGATGTCCGTAAGGTCTACCTTGGAGAGGAAATCCTCTGGGAAAAAATATGACGACTGAACAGAGTTCACCTCTTCTTCATATTGATAAGATTGATACCTTTTATGGGCAGAGTCATGTCCTTCAAGGCATATCCCTGATCATTCAAGAAAAAGAGGTGGTCTGCCTTCTCGGCCGGAATGGAGTGGGTAAGACGACTACCCTGCGCTCCATCATTGGTCTCACCCCTCCAAGGTCTGGAAAAATCATTTTCAATGGTAGGGAGATCGCAGGCAAACCCCCTTATCACATTGCACAGTTGGGAATCGGCTATATGCCGGATGACCGGAGAATTTTCCCGGACCTCACCCTCTATGAAAATCTCGAACTGGCCCGTCGATTGTCAAAAAAGGGTAAAACCCTCTGGACCTTTGAAAAGATCTATGATCTCTTTCCCGTCTTCAAAGATCTCAAAGATCGCAAGGGAACCCAATTAAGTGGCGGGGAGCAGAAGATGCTTGCCATTGGACGGGCTTTGATGAAGAATCCTGACCTTCTTCTCCTTGACGAACCCTCTGAGGGACTGGCTCCTTTAATCGTCCAGAACCTGGTTGAAGTCCTCAGCCGAATTCGGAAAGAAGGGGTAACCATTCTTCTTGCAGATCAGAATCTCAAATTCTGCCGGAGGACTTCTGACCGCGGATATATCCTCGAAAAAGGGATGATTCAATACCAGGGGCTTATGGAAGAGATCTGGCAGAACGAAGAGATCGTCAAAAAATACCTCGTCGTGTAAAATACCAGCCCTTCTTCCCCATCACCCTATTCCCCCATCTCCCTATCTCTAATTTCATCATCCCCACTTTACAAAGATTGAATATACTGATAATGAATTAAAACATGAGAATATTCACTCTGAAGATCTCTCTTCTCATCATGGGGCTGAGCGGCATCGTCGCTCAAATCATCCTCCTGAGGGAGTTTCTCATCTCCTTTCTGGGCAATGAACTTACTCTTGGCATCATCCTGGCGAACTGGCTGATCCTGGAGGCCATAGGTTCTTTCCTCATCGGTAAAACCGTTGAAAAAGTCAAAAAGAAGATGGAGGTCTATGTCTTTCTCCAAATCTTCTTTTCCGTTGCCCTTCCCTTTTCCGTCTATCTTTGCAGGGTATTTAAAACAATCCTTCTCGTCACTCCCGGAGAAGGGCTTGGATTTGTCCCAATCCTTTACTCCTCTTTTCTCATCCTTCTTCCCGTCTCTGTTTCCCATGGAGCCCTCTTCACCTACGGCAGTAAACTCTATTCCCAGTATGAAAAGAAAGACGCCACCTCCATCAGCAAAGTCTATGTCCTGGAGACACTCGGCTCCATCATCGGTGGCTTGCTTATCACCTTCATCTTAGTTCAGTATTTCAATTCCTTTGTGATTGCCTTCACGGTTTCATTGATCAATGCTCTCGTTTCCTCCTCTCTCCTCTGGCCGGAGCAAAAGCCCTTTTTTCAAACACGACACCTCGCCTGGGCCCTCTCTCTCCTTTATGGACTTCTCTTTCTCTTCATCCTCTGCACGCCTCTGTCAGACAAGATTCACCGGTCTTCCCTTCAGTTCCAGTGGAGAGGATTAAATGTGATTCACAATGAGAATTCGATCTACAGTAACATCACCGTCACCCAGAGAGGGGAACAATTCACTTTTTTTACAGATGGCGTTCCGTCTATCACCACCCCTGTTCCCGATATTGCCTTCATTGAAGACTTCGTTCATTTCTCAATGCTTTTCCATGAAAAACCCGAATCCATCCTGATCCTGAGTGGTGGTGCCGGAGGGATGATCCATGAGATATTAAAATACCCAGTCAGCCGAGTGGATTATGTTGAACTCGATCCCCTCCTTTTAAAATTGATTGATCGATTTTCGACTCCCTTAACTCAATCTGAACTCGCGGATCCAAGGGTAAAAATTCATTATACCGATGGTCGTTTTTTCATCAAAAAGGCTCCGGATCGATTCGATCTTATCTTCATCGGACTTCCGTCTCCCCAGGAATTACAAACGAACAGGCTCTTCTCAACCGAGTTCTTCTCTATAGCCCGGGAAAAGATGAACCCCGGTGGGATCATCGTCTTAACTCTCCCTGGATCATTAACCTATATCAGTCCGGAACTGAGAGGTTTGAATGGATGTATTCTTGATACCTTGAAGAGTGTTTTTGGTCACGTGAGGATTATCCCGGGAGAAGTGAACCTCTATCTTGCCTCTGGCTCAAAAAGCATTGGGGAGGTGACAGCCCATGAAATCATAAAGAGGCTTGAAGAGAAGAAGATCCAGACGAGCCTCTTCACCCGAGGCTATATCGAGCACAGGCTTCATGAAAGGTGGTTTAACTG
>VGSD01000125.1 GCA_016875155.1 Deltaproteobacteria bacterium
GCGGAAGCGGATAAGAAGAGTTCCCTTAGAGGTCAAAGGGATGACTGTCTTGTTCAGGCACAGAGACATTGCCATGCGATCATCGGTTTTTAGAAGGACGTCTTTCTTATCAAGAGACCGCATCAACGTTGCCAGGGCTAAGCTTGGATAAAATTTGCCTTGATGTTCAATGACGAGTGGGACACGTCTAAGAATACCATCTGGATCTGGCGAGACATTGAAAAAACCCGATGCCCCAGCAGCCTGAGAGAGCGTCTTCAGATTACAGGATACCCCTTGAGCCTTAATAAAAACATCCAGGTTCTCTTCTTCTCTGACATGTCCAAGTCGGCTGATGGGTAATGGATGCAAGAGGCAGTTTTCCGAACCCGGACCTTCTTCAAAGAGGAATTGATAGCCTAATACAGCCTTTCCTTTTGAAAGAGCATCGGCAAGCCTCCGGTCACTGTCCCTGAGGTCATGAGGGACCTCTTTGAATCCGAGTTCGATTCCAAAGTCACGGAAAAGTTCCTTCCGTATCATTTCAATTGAAGTTCTATCTTCTTCTGCGAACATCATATCCAGACCGATGCTCAAGGCCCCCAAGTCCTTCAGTTTGTCTAATAGGATTGCAATCCGGTAACGAGGCCAGGGCCATTGACCATATTGTCCAAGGCTTTTTTCATCTATGTCGACGATGATAGGGACAGGCGAAGGTTGACCTGTGTTGACGGAGAGCATGACGTCGTAAACTCTGCTATGGAGGAAATCAGTCAGTGAAGGTTTGGCGAGGCTAACCAAAAAGAGAATAACTGAGAAGAAGATCCCGGAGAGAATAATGCGCCGGTTGTTTCTCCGGTCTTTTGGGATGATCGGCTTTTTTATTTCCAAGTTCACCATTCATTTATACTGACTAAAAGGTTGAGAGCAACTTTTTTAATATAAACCCAATATTAATTTTGCTACCTACTGACTACCCCTCACCCTTCCCCTCTCCCCTTCGAGGGGAGAGGGAGGGGGGGACGATTTCAAAGATTTGTTGCGTTTGTATAAGTTAGCGTCACTTATCTGATGATGACCTCGACTCTCCGGTTACGGGGTTCAGGGACATCATCTTTTGTGACCACCAATGGTCTTGATTTGCCATAATATGAAACAAACAAGGCACCTGATTTGATGCCATTGGAAACGAACAAATCTCGGATATAGTTTGCCCGTTTTAAGGAAAGTTCTTTGTTATAACCCTCTGTTCCCACAAGGTCGGTATGACCAACGACATAGACTTCATTTGATTTTCGGTTCTTAATATTGTTCAGTACTTCTGGGAACAGATTCCTGGACTCACGGGTGAGCCTAGTCGTATCATGCTCGAAGAAGAGAATGAATAAGAGAAATCGATTAGACGGGTCTGGTTGTGCTGAGAGGGCTGAGCCAAAGACCTCCTTGATCTCATTTTCATTTAAGGCACGGGGAGAGGTAGGTGTTTTATTGAGATATTCAACTTCGGTGGTGTCCCCAGACTTATTGAGTATCTGAGAGCCTCCTTGGGCGGTCACCGTGACCGTTCCTACCTTGCCATCGGGATCAGGCAAGAGGACGATAATATCCCGTTTTACTCGTTGGGTAGCACACCCGGTTATAAGGCAGAAAAAGATCAGACCAACAATAAAAATGGGCCACTTTTTCATCTGTCTCGCTAAATCTCCTGATTTCGGGGTGACTCGTTTCACTCCCCTTCAACTTTTATGACAAACCTCGTTCCTCTTATCCCGATAGAAGCTGTCGGGGTCTTAAAATAGGCTGCCTCAGGTGAGAGCCTTGAGATGAGCCCTGAAAGATAAGCAGCCGTTCCTTTCAGCATCCTGATCACAATCGAGAATTTTCCTTGCCTCGGGGCAAATACAAATTCGTCTATAGTCAATAGGCTTCCGGGCCCCATTGACAAAAAAGTATCATCTGAAAATACAATGCCAATAGACCCGTTACGACCGGTCTGAAGAGTATCCTTCTCCAAAATTTCTAGACCGTTGATAGCCGGTATTGTTTTTCCTTGTCTAACTACTATTACACTGCCATTCACCTTCTTGACGGTTGCAACTGAAGTAGAGGCATAAGCAGGAAAAACCTCCCCACCTATGGAGAGGAGGAACAAAGTTACCAGGAAAAGAAGTAAGATTTTCGGGTAAGCGTATCTCATATTCGTTTTCCAGATAGTTTTTAAGGCAAAAATTGGGCCAAAATGGTTATTTTTAAAATATCAATGGAATCAATTTGTTATCGAAGAAAGGTTAAACTATAGTTTTATTATGTTAGCAAAATTTGTTACGGATAGGACAATTTGGCACAAATTAAGGGGTAGGGATAGTTCGTTATGGGGATTGGTTTTATTTGAGTCTTTCAAAAAGACTGGCCATTACCCGGACTGTGCGGTGGATTTCATGAAAGGTTGGCCAACCTTCTTCTTCAAGGGGCATTTGGGTGGCCTCCCGAATTTTTTCCGGTCCAACTAACCAGAAGAGGATGGGTTTTCTCGGTCCTGTCACGCCTGACAACATTTCTTTTGCATCAAGAAGCCATATCCCGTGTCCGGCATAGTGATGAACAATGATTCCATCGACTCCAGGGTCATCATGGAGGGCTGAGATGGCCTGTTTGTAGGCGAGGGCAGGTCCATTCTTTTCAATTGCAGGCCAGTAGTCCACCGGATTGTTGATAGGCATCCAGTCAGGAGAGAGTTCTTCGAGTCGCCTCCGGGTTTGAGGGGTTAAGTGTGCCAGGGTCAGTCCATATTTCTCCATATGGTCTGTGGTGACAATCCCTGATGCACCGCTATAAGTCAGGATAGCAATCCTTGGCTTTCCTGCAGGAGGTCGCTGAATATGGAAACCTTTTTCAAGTGTTCTGGCAATGTCCATCATTTCAAAAAAGTCATCAGCCTCAATGACACGGGCCTGCCTCAGAATTCCCTTTATCAAGTCATAATTACCAGCCAGGGATGCCGTGTGGCTGAAGGAAGCCTTTGCTCCAGAGGCTGTCTTGCCACCTTTGAGTACCACAATGGGTTTGCCCGATGAAGTTGCAAGTTGATAGAACCGGCGTCCATTGATGAGGGATTCAAGATAAAGGCAGACGACTTTGGTGGCAGGATCATTGAGGAGATACTCCAGAAGTTCACTCTCACCCACATCGCACTTGTTGCCGATCGAACAGACCTTTGCCAGGCCAAGGATTTTGTTAGCCATAAGGGTGATGATGAACCCGCCGGATAAAAGCCCACTCTGGACTACAAGCGAGATATGACCCGGACGGATGGCCTCCCGCATATCTTGGGGAATGACGAAAGAGAAGATGTAGGACTTTGAGGTGTCAATCAGACCCATACAGTTAGGTCCCCAAACCCGGATCCCTTTCTTTCTGGCAATGGCAAGACACTGATCCTGAAGCGTTTTTCCCTCCGTGCCCACTTCGGCAAAGCCACCCGATTCGATGATGACCCCGCGGATACCTTTTGCCACACAGTCTTCCATAACTCCGGGGACAGCTTTGGCGGGAACAAAGATAATGCAGAGATCGAGAGGGCCAATAATCTCCGAAACCCGGGGATAGCATTTCAATCCAAGAATCTCATCATATTTCGGGTTGACAGGATAGACGGGCCCTTTATAGCCAAGGGTGATATTGGTGAGCAGGTTCCTACCCCCGGTGTAAGGTTCGGGGGTGGCTCCTACCACAGCGATTCCATTGGGTTCGAAGAAGAAGTCCATTGAGGTTTTTTCTTAACTTATTCTATTGACTTAGGTCAAGGAAAGATATCTAAGATGGTGCTATATTGGTATTAAAGAGGGGGAATGATAGAGGAAAAGTATATGGCAAAAAAGGAGAAAATTTCAGACAAGGAGAAGGCGGACATCAGGACATTGATGAGATTTGTCGAAATATTCTGCAGGGAGAATCACAATGGCATCAGGAGTCCGTTCTCTTTCCGGTTATATGATCTCAAGGAGATTGATAAGAAAGAGGTATCCCTCTGTCCTGATTGCACAAAACTCCTCACTTATGGCCTAACCATGAGGCTGAAGTGCCCCCATGACCCCAAACCCATGTGTAAAAAATGCGAAACCCAGTGCTACAAAGGGGATTATAAAGAGAAAATTCGAGAGATTATGAAATTTTCAGGGATGCACATGATCAAACATGGCCGGGTGGATATGCTGTATCATTATTTAAGATGAAGATGGGGAGATAGGGAGATTGGGTGATGGGGAGAAAATATTTGGGAATTGATCTAAGTCAAGGTATTATCAGGTCAAATGATTTACTATTACATTAAAAGGAGAGTAAGATGGCTGAAAAAAGTGGAAAGAAAGAACAGACATGTTTTTTATGCGGGAAGACAGAGCATCAGGGGGTGTTGCTACCCTGCCGAAAGGGTGGCGAGGATCTCTATGTATGTACCCGGTGTTTGCCCATGTTGATCCATGGTGGTTGATTTAAAATTTTCCTCTTCCCCTCTCCCCAGTGGAGAGAGGGAGAGGGTGAGGGGGTAAAGAAAGGAGATGGAATTATGAAGGAGAAAGTGGAAGCGGCTTTAAAACAAATTAGACCATTACTGCAGTCCGATGGTGGAGACGTAGAACTGGTGGATGTCATTGATGGAGTCGTGAAGGTCAGATTGAAAGGTGCTTGCAGTGGGTGACCGGGGGCACAGATGACTTTGACCCGTGGGGTCGAGGCAACGATCAAGAGAGCCGTACCAGAAATTAAAAGAGTGGAAGCTGTTTAAAAAATTGATGGATCAGAAAAGGTGAGGGATATATGGAGCAATACCTGAACACACCGGTAAAAGAAGTGATCACAAAATTCCCAAACATCGGGAAGATCCTTGAGGAGTATGAAATCGGGTGTGTCCCCTGTACCGTTGGGTCATGTCTCTTAAAGGATGTCGTAGAGCTCCATAATTTGCCTGATGAGGAAGAAAAAGAGATGATGGGAAGGATCTCCCAGGAGATCTATCCAGGGCAGGAGTTCGAAATTCCCAGGACAGAAGGAAAAGGGAAAGTCAGATCGAAGGAGTTGACATATTCCCCTCCGATGAAGAGATTGGTTGATGAGCACGTCCTGATTAAGAAGTGGGTTGCGCTGATTCCTCAGGTGCTTGAAACATTTGACGTCCATTCAGAGGAAAACAGGCAGATCATCATTGAAGGGGTCAATTTCATCCGATCCTACGCAGATCGACTTCATCATGCAAAAGAAGAGGATATTCTCTTCAAATATTTCGATGAGACATCAGATATCCTCAAAACCATGCTTGATGACCATGTAGAAGGCCGGAGCCATGCTAAAGCAACCCTGGAGGCTCTTGAGAAAAGAGACAGGCAGGGGATCGTGGACCATCTGATGGCCTATCGAGCACTCCTGACAGAACATATCAAAAAGGAGGACGAAATTCTCTTTCCATGGATGGACCGATCATTGTCAGTCAAACAGGTGGGTGAACTCTTTTCAAAATTTAACGCAGCTGATGACAGAGCCGGTCAGGATGGGATCGAAAGGTGTGAGAAGTTCGTTCTGGAGATTGAGATAAAATTCAGAAAGGAGGATTCAAAATGAGCGAATTTGGAGGTTGTCCGGGTTCGAGAGCGATGGATTTCAGGAAGATTGAGGTCAGGGATGAGGTGCCCACAGAGAAAGTTCAGTCTCAGTTGCGGCAATGGCCCATTCAACTCCATCTGATATCCCCTGTTGCTCCCTATTACCAGGGGGCAGATGTTCTTCTCACGGCTGATTGTGTGGCCTATGCGCTGGGAGGGTTTCATAACGAATATCTGAAGGGAAAATCTATTGCGATTGCCTGCCCTAAACTGGATGAGGGCCAGGAGGTCTATGTGGAAAAGATTAAGTCCTGGTTTGAGGATGCCAAGATCAATACCCTAACCGTATTGATCATGCAGGTCCCTTGCTGCAGGGGATTGCTCCAACTAGCCAAACAGGCCCTGGAGAATTCGAAGCGAAAAGTCCCTGTTAAGGCAGTTGTGGTTGGTTTGCAGGGAGAGATCCTTTCAGAAGATTGGATCTGAGGAGGTGGATGCAATGAGCGATCGAGTTCAAACTTTAGATTTAAGGCCGCTAATCCCCTATGAGCGACATGAGAAGATTTTTAAGGCATGGGATGGTTTGCAGGCTGGGGAGACCTTAAGGATTATCAATGACCATAACCCTAAACCCCTCTATTATCATTTTGAGGCTGAGCAGAAAGGTAAGTTCCAGTGGGAGTTTGAGGAGGAAGGACCAAAGGATTGGATTTTTAGGATAAAAAGGATATAAGGGTAATAGGAGGAGGGAGAATTTGAATGGATAAGTATGCAAAGGCTTTTGTTAAGGCGAGTCTGGTCTATCTCGGGATTGGTGTAATTACAGGTTTTATCATGGTCGTGCACCCGGATCTTCGGTTTACTCTGACGCGGGTCCATACCCATATCAATCTGTTAGGGTTTATGGCGATGATGGTCTATGGGGTGGGTTATCATATTCTTCCAAGGTTTATGGGAAGACCAGTCTATAGTCACAAGCTCGGGAATGCCCAGGTATGGCTGGCCAATATCACACTCATAGGCCTATCCATCTCCTGGATTTTAGAGGCTTCCCTGGGGGGAGTGTGGCATACGCTGGCTATCCTGTTCGGACTTGGGCAGGGTGTTTCGATATTTCTCTTTATCATCAATTTGTGGAAAAGTATGGCACCATTGCCCAAAGAGGGCAACAGTTAGGAGTTCGGAGATTTAATAACAAAACTCCAAACGAGGAGGAGAGTAAGATGAGTGACAAAAAAATAACAAAAGATACAGTGATTGGGGATGTTCTGAAGCAGAATCCTGAAGCGGTTAAAGTGATCCAGAAATATTTCGGCACCGGATGTTTCACATGTCCCGGGATGAATATGGAATCGATTTCCTTCGGAGCCATGATGCACAACATCGACCCCGAAGTGATCGTCAAAGAGATCAACGAACTGAAAGAATAAGAGAAAACCGTAGGGCAAGCCTTTAGGCTTGCTTATTTAGCTGGGTTAAGCCCAGCGCTACATTTTGGGTTTGAATTTACGGGGGTGATTTATGGAACCGATTCATTTGTTTGAAAAAGCTGAGTTTTCAAAAGATAATTTTGTACCTAAACAGATCCATATCGGCGATGCAGGGGCAGCAGTTCTCATCTGTTTTGAATCGGGACAGACCATGCCGCCTCATCCCCATCCGGGCGCCCTGGAAGTTATCCTCTATGGAGTAGATGGAGAAGGGGCTTTGGTCATCGGGGATGAAGAAAAACCCTTTAAGAAGGGGGATATTGTCTTCTGCAAAGGGGAAGTTCCCATAGGCCCTAAAAATCCGGGTCAAGGAAGGTTTGTGGTTTTAGTCACCCTGATTTTAAAGCAACTCGTCGTCAAAGCACAGTAGGATTTTGTATTTTTCAATTTGAAATCTGAAATCTAAAATCTGATAACACTTTAGCCTTATGAAAAAAGGAGTTTCATGACTTAATTGATCAAAAGAATCATCATAAAATCCCCCTTAATCCCCCTTTGCCCCGTTTTCTACGAGGGAAAAGATTACCAAAGGGGGAAACCCCTATCTCCTCCCTTTGGCAAAGGGAGGTCGGGAGGGATTTTACAAAGATTTTCAAACAGCTAAAGTGTTACCAAATCTGAAATT
>VGSD01000126.1 GCA_016875155.1 Deltaproteobacteria bacterium
CTCGATTGCATCCAGAAACCGCTCTTCACCACGCCAGAAGGGAAAATTCCCGAGCCTTTTAGGTAAAGCGGCAGGCGCCAGTGGGATCAGCGCTCCCCCAAGCAAATCATCAGACACGCTGCCACCCGACCAAAACTTAGATACATCTGAAGTCAGGGGCTCAGACAAAGGGGCCTTTTCTTCTTCCTTATGGATGAAGCGAGGTTTATGCTTAGCGCTCTTGGTGGTTATTTTATCGCCGGTCTGATCCAGAAGCCCGACCAATTCCTCCCTGCTCATCCCGCGCAGTTTGAAGATCAGGAATGGATCACGGTCGAACTCTTCCCCCAGCAGGTAGTAGGCCGCCGCAATATGTTTGCAGGGATTTGACCAATCAGGGCAGGAGCAGTCTGTCTTCAGGTCTCTCAGCCTCTCCGGGAAGAGTGACAGCCCCGCTCCTTTAAACGCCTTTTCTATATCCTCGGGCATCTGGCCGGCCAGGAGTTTTGCCAAAAAGATGGCCTGATGAGATAACGCTTTGGCCAGCTTCCGCCAATCAGTCGCTGACAGGGCCTTGATATGGATTTTAATATCATAGGGTTTGGACCGGGACCCCTGAACTTTTGCCTTAACTTCCCCCTTTTCGATCTCAATGGAGAGAACCTGGCCATTTCTGGCATAGGAACGCCCCCTCCCCAATCTCGCTCCGATGTTAAAGCTCTCCAGCACTGCGATCCAACGTCTGGCCCACCAGCTCTCACCGAAACCGCCCCTCTTGGACTGCGCCTTAATCCCTCCCTTAACGGGACGGGGTATGGAAGGCCTGAAATAATCGTAGTATCCCCACCGTCTCATATTATTCTCCTACCGCTTCCCTTCTCAGGGCGAAGAGGTCTTTCAGCTCCGCGGTCGAAAGCTCGGTCAACCAGCCCTCGCCTGTTCCAATCACTCCCTCGGCGATCTCTTTTTTCCGCTCGATCATCTCATCGATTTTTTCCTCCAGCGTCCCTGCACAAAGAAATTTGTGAACCTGGACGTTCTTCGTCTGACCGATTCGAAATGCCCGATCAGTCGCTTGATTCTCCACGGCCGGATTCCACCAGCGGTCAAAGTGAACGACACGGCTGGCCCGTGTCAGGTTCAAGCCGGTGCCGCCCGCCTTGAGCGAGAGGATAAAGATATGAGGACCATCCTCATCGCTCTGGAAGCGCTCAATCATGCGATCCCTTTTTTCCCTCGGAACAGCGCCATACAGAAAGAGCGCCTCCTGTCCGAATGTTTCCTGCAGGTGTCGCCGGAGGATCTCGCCCATCTCGGCAAACTGTGAAAAGACCAATGCCCGATCTCCCACCTCTAACATTTCTTCTATCATTTCGGTCAAACGGGTCAGCTTCCCGGATCGCCCAGGGATGGGGGAATGGTCACCCAAGAACTGCGCTGGATGGTTGCAAATCTGTTTGAGCTTCGATAAGGTCGCCAGGACCATGCCTTTCCGCTGTATCCCCTCAGTGGAATCAATGGTCTCGAGGGTCTCTTTCACAACGGCTTCATAGAGAGATGCCTGCTCCTTGGTCAGTGTGCAAAAGACCTTCATCTCCATCTTTTCAGGGAGGTCGGCAATGACGGACTTGTCGGTTTTTAGCCGTCGCAGGATGAAAGGTCCGGTCAACCGTTTTAACTGCTCCACGGCTTCCGGGTCGCGGCCTGCCTGGATGGGAACAAAGAATCTCTTTTTGAACTCGGTCTGTGTACCGAGGAAGTTAGGGTTAAGGAACTCCATAATCGACCAGAGATCGCCGACATTATTCTCCACAGGCGTGCCGGTGAGGGCGATGCGATAGTCTCCCTTAAAAGCCCGCGCAGCTTTTGACTGTTTCGTCTCCGGGTTCTTGATGTTCTGAGCTTCGTCGAGCACCACGCCGGCCCACGGAACCTCTTTTAGGGTCTCGAAATCTCTGTGCACCAGCGCATAGCTGGAGATGACAATGGCCTGCTTCAGGGCGATTTTTTTGAATTCTTTTCCTTTCGTCCTTGTAATGCCGTGGTGCACCATGACAGGAAGTTCTGGCGTGAATCGGGAAGCTTCCTTCTGCCAGTTACTGACAACGGATGTGGGACAGACCAGAAGCACCGGCCGTTTTGTGTCCAACTGCCAATCCCTTTGAATGAGGGCCAGGGTCTGGATCGTTTTGCCCAGCCCCATATCGTCCGCCAAGCATGCGCCAAGGCCCCACTGTCTTAGGAAACTCAGCCAAGAATAGCCACGCACCTGGTAGGGCCTCAGTGTCCCCTGGAAACCTTGCGGAGATGTCAGTTCTTCAAAAGTGCGATGCCCTTCGATCTTTGTTAAGAAGTCGGCAATCCAGCCCGTTGCTGTGATTCCCTCAAAAGCAACGTTGCCCAAAATCTTTTTGGCGCCAAGGGCCATCTGGATTATTTCACGGACTGTGGCCTGGCCTTCGGCTTTCTTCTTCCAGAATTCGAGCGCCGCCTTTATCTCCTCAGCGTTTATCTGCACCCACTGGCCACGTATCTTAATCAGGGGAGCTTTAAGCTTTACCAGGGCCTGGAGTTCCTCGAAAGAAAGCTTCTCCTTGCCAAGGGCCAATTCCCAATCGAATTGAACCAATTGATCGAGCGAAAGTCCGCTGCTCCCTTGCATCTTTGGAGTCTTCACATTGGCTCGGGCAGTCAGGTGAAGCTTTGTCCCTTTGTGCGTCCACCAGGCAGGAAGCATCATGCCAAAGCCTGCCTGCTCTAAGGCCAATGCCTTTTCAGTGAGGAATTCATAAGCGCCGGTGGCGTCAAGTTCGTAACCTCCTGGTGTAGACATCTTCAAGCTGGCCTCAATGCGGGGGCAGATCCCCAATGCCTGGCCCAGGGACAATAATAGATGCTCGCGTGCGTTGAACCTGCCAATTGAAGAAAAGACGCTCTTTAGCGCCGCCTGGTCTTTTGAACTCCATACATTTTCGGCCGTTATGAGCAGACTCGGATCATGGGCCGCCTGCAGTAAGTAGCGAACATACCAGGGACTGATTGGCTCCTTCGTAGACAAGCCATCTCCCAGACAAGGCTTGTCGCCATTTCCATCATCTTTGGGTTCCTCAAGGCGGAAACAGAGTCGGAAGGGAGCAGCGGCTGAGATGGATATTGGGCGTTGCCACTCCTCGACTTGAGCGGCAAACTGGGCTAATTCCGCTGAGACGCCTTCCATAGCACCATCGGGTGAGCGCAGTTTATGAAGCCACTGATCATGAAGGCTGTTATAGGCGCATGGTTTCTTTTTGCGTTGACTGTCTGGCAAAGGTGCGGGTTTTAAACCTGCCCTTACCGGACTAATTGAGGAGCGGACGAGATGATCGACGGTCTCATCGATGAAACCAGAGAGCACAGAAATCGAAGATGGAGATGGAGGGGTAGAGAGAGGAACGTCACGTTTTTTCTCTTCACGAGCCAGCGCTCGCGAGACTGCCGGCATGGTTTGACCGAGTTTCGATAGACGTTCAGCGTTAAGTCCTGAAAAGACCGCTTTCCATCGAGCTAAATAGATTCCATTATCTTCGGTCATTCCGGGAAGAAACTCCTGCTTTGCCACAAGGGCTCCTGCAAAGCGCAAGGCCGTCGTCCAGAAAGCAATGTCTTTGCCCACGATGACGCCCGGTGACAGCGTCTGTTTGCCCACGCAGGCGCAGAGGAATTCCACAACTTGTTTCGTAGAAAAACGAAGGGCTGTGACGATCCATGGAGCCAGGATGTTTTTTGCATCGCCTTCAGGTGTTTCAGCAATCAACGGACTGGAGGGAACCGGCTGCTTGTCTACTGTAGGCAGCCAGGCGATCATTGTCTCAGTGAACTTCTTGCTCTCTTTGAAACTGAGTCCGGCTTCTTTAAGGGCAGCGGAAAGTTTCTCCGTCCCGGCATTGTAAGGAAGGGGTTTCGAAAAAGAGGAGGCGGATCCAGAGTCATCCTTGCGCCGCGACTTTTTGTCTAAAGGGGGTTTCTGTTCTACAGGAGTTTCTCCCCAGAGAAAGAATTGTCCCTCAAGAACCCCCGCATGCAAAACAATCATGATAAAATGCACCCTCGCTGATCTGAAAAGTTATTAGTCACTCCAAAATTGTGTAGACACTTCCCCTCTTTGGAAAAGAGGGGTCAGGGGAGATTTTCGGAAGAATATGTCTATCAATTATGGACTCATTAGTAACACTCCGAGCAAACTGCTTTTTCCTCAAGATAGAAAGCCATCCCATTATAGTCAGTCTCCATTTAGAAACGATGGATTTCCTCGATTAACTTTTTTTCCTTTTCAGTTATTCCATACAAGTCATACACCCGCTCGTCGATCTCGCGGTCTGTCTTTTCAATCTGTCTCTTGAGTTGCTCAAGTTCATGGCCTTCGGCTTTTTGCTCCCGTTTTCGTAAACCGAGCATCACATCCACCAGCTTCACCAAGTCATCGTGTTGTTTTGTTTCTGTGGTATTGTTGAAGTCAATGCCTCTGATTGGAAGTTGCTCAATGTATTGGCGATTGTAAGCAAAGAAGCCTCCACGGAAAGGCGTGCTGTTTTTCTGAAGGTAAAAATCGAGAAGTCTGCTATTGAGGAGCGCTGTCACATAGAATGGATGAAGCTTTACGTCTTTCTTTAATATGATTCCGTAGCCACCTCCGCCTCCACCTCCACTGCCTACAAAGTAATACTCGCCATTTATATCACAAGTGAAAGACGCTTTCCTGGCAATGGAGGGAGTCAGAATTTTAGGCTGATCAAACTCAGCAAGATTTTGCGTTCTGCTAAAGGCATACCACCGTGGCCCATGCCACTTACCGCCTTCTCGGCTCTCTAATACCTTCCTATTCAACTTTAAGTACTCCCAACATTTAGGGAAAGTTTCTTCAAACTCTTTTGTGGGAATTAAAGAAGCATTTTTCTTCTCAACTTGATAAGGGAAAATGACATAACGGGTCGGTTCAACAATGCTGTATCGGCGTATATCAAGCGATCCCTTGAGAAGGGGTTTTAGGATTTGTTTCTCAATTTGGTGAACTGTATTCGTTCCTGGAGAGAAGATACGGATAACTTTGCCAATCGTTGTCACTTCTTTTTTCTCCAAGATAAATACCTTGTCAGCACCAGTAATCAACCCTTGGAAAATCTTGTCACAAAGGTCTCCCAGTGTCGGCCAAACTGACTTTATCTTCTCAATAAGCGCAGCCTCCTCGCCAAAGCTAAAACTCCAAGGGGCTTCTGTGACTTGCTTCTTAAGTATCTTTCCAACCCGCATCCGGTCGTCGTGGTATTCTTCATGTTCGCGGATAATCCGGAGTTGCTTTTCCGGATCATCAAGCTTGGCAACTTCGGAATACTTGAAAGCCCTGTCCTTCCCCTTTTGGAGAAAAAGGAGGCAAGTGTAGGTGCTTGCCTGTTCGAAGATTTGATTATCCCGAAAATTGACGACTTCCATGAGCGCATTTTTCTCAGCGATGAGCTTTCGAAGCCCCTGCCCATAAGCAGCCTGAAAGAACTTGTGAGGGAGGATGAAGCCAAGGATGCCGCCTGGTTTAAGGAGTTGCAACCCCCTTTCAACAAAAAGGGTGTAGATGTCGTAATTGCCGGTAGCCGATACGAAATGCTTCCCGAAAAAATTAACCTGGTCTTTGGAAAGGGTCTGGATGCGGACATAGGGCGGATTGCCGATGATGATATCAAATCCGCCTTCACCTGAAACAATCTTTCGGAATTGGGTTTCCCAATCAAAGGGGTTGGTTTTGATCCAGTCTTCTTTAAAAAAACTCTGGAGTTTAAGCACATCCGCCGAAATCAGACTGTTCCCGCACTTGATGTTATGGTCGAGGGTCGGCAATACTGCCCTTCCCGGAATGATGCCATGTTCTCCTTCAAGCATCCTGAGCATCAGGGAAAGCCGGGTCACTTCCACGGCCTGTTCATCCAAATCTACTCCAAAGAGGTGGTTGAGGACAACCTTCCGTTTGTCAAAGACATTCAGCTCCCAGCGTGTCTCTTGTGCCCCTTCGTCAAACGAAAACTGGGCTTGATCCTCATAGACTTTGGCCATAGCCTTTTGCCGTTTCTCCCAAGCCTCTTTTTTAAGGCTCTGGTAGTAGATTTCCAGTTCTTTATACGCCCGAATAAGGAAAGACCCGGACCCACAAGCGGGGTCTAAGATTCTTAGGGTTTGAATCTCCTTAGGTTTTCGCTCAGAGAGGAATCGGCCAACCGTATTCTTCACAATGTAATTGACAATATATTCCGGTGTATAAAAGATGCCGCCGGCCTTTCGAACTTCCGGTTTCGGCTCGTACTTGACCCGCTTCTCGGTAAGCCTGGGCACAAAACCAAGGTATTGTTCATAGATGTTGCCAAGCACCTCAACACCGATGACATCAAAAAGATAAGGATCATAGGTTTCCAACATGATCTCTTTTAGAACAGGAAAATCAATCGCAAGGTCTTCACAGGCATGCTCATCAAACAGTTCGCTATTAAAATCCCTGTCGTAACGGCGGAACAGGGACTTAAGGGCTGGCATGAATGCCGTGCCAATATCATCACGCCGCTGGGCCACCATCTCCTGCAACTTTTCTCCATAGGTTAGCTCCCTGTCCTCACAGGAACGGATGAAGATGATCCGGTCAAGGATTCGCTGGACGTTTTCCTTAAGCTGTGCTTCTGTCATGTCAGGATGATTTTTATAGATATTTTTGGCCAGAAGTTCACGCCACCGCTTCATGTCCTCAAGGATTTCCTTATCCACTGGACGACGTAAACGATCAAGCTTTTTCGAGAGAAGAGACCGGTCCAGCAGGCCGGACTCCACAGATTCTTTAGAGAGAAACCATAAGTCGTCAAACCTTTCTAAAAAGCGATCATAGGTGAGATCCATTCTAATGCCCGCCTCAAGGTTTCTCTTATTGGGCCGGATGGTAACGTCGAAAAGTCGAAGTTCCTGGAAATCGGTTAGAAGCACCCACGGCACGGACCGCTTGTTGTAACCGTAAGTGATGGCCTGGGAAATCGCTTCTGGTTTGGTGAGCTTAATTCGCGGAGGTTTTGCTTCGATGTAGATCTTTGGAGAACCTTTGATCTTAAGTGAGTAATCGACACGGCCTGCTGAGATTTTTTCTTCAAGTCCAACTTCGTTCCGATCCTGTGTGTTCCATCCCAACGCCTGAAGCAACGGTTCAATAAAACCCGTCTTCGTCTCGGATTCATTATACTGGGCAATTACGCCGGAGACCTGTTCCCGTTGGAACTTCTCAACAAGACTCTGAATCTTTTCTCGTGCTCTGGACTGTTCCATAGCTGGTAATATTTGCATTAAAATATGGAGGGATCATAGCAATTCTCAATGGAGAAATCAATGAGTGAGATGAAGCTTCATTTTTAGGTTCAAATTTCGTTTTTAATATGGTATGATTTTAAACGATGGCATCAAAAAAAATCGTTTATCCCAAAACCCTTAAAGACATCCCTCCATGGCGGCAGCGTCAGCTCGAAGAAGACCTTCGCTGGTTTTCGAAGTTTTCTCCTGTGCAGAGACTCGAAATGATGGATCGAGAGTGGGAAGAAATTCAAGACTTCATTGAAAAGTTTGGTTTAAAAAGAAATGAAACTAGAAAAAGAAGTTAAATTTCTCGAACTGGTTCGGGTGCTCAATCGCCATAAAATCCGTTACC
>VGSD01000127.1 GCA_016875155.1 Deltaproteobacteria bacterium
GAGGTTATGAGATTTTGCTCCGATGATTTCAATGAATTTTTCCATTGAAATTATTATAACACATTTGGAAAATCTTCGATTTCATTATATACTTTTGTTGATTCAGGGTTCGAGGATTCAAGGGTTCCAGGGTTTTGGTTTTATGTAAGTAATTTTACTTGGCTCCCTGGACCCTAGATCCCTTGGACCCTTTGGGTTAACAATGGCACTTGCAATCAAAGCAGAGGGAATCGTTAAGACGTTTCAGTCCGGATGGTGGCACAGGAAAGTCAAAGAGGTCCTCAAAGGGATCGATCTACAGGTTGAAGAAGGGGAGGTCTTCGGCATTCTCGGTCCCAATGGTGCGGGAAAGACCACTCTTCTCTCCATCCTCTCCACATTGCTTCTTCCTGACAAAGGAAACATCCGGATTCTCGGCATCGATGCGCTTCAGGATGGGCATCGGATCAGAGAGAGGGTCAATATCTCGAGCGGAAATGCTAACTTCATCTGGAGCCTGACCGTCTTAGAAAACCTTCGCTTCTATGCAATGCTCTATGGCCTATCGGGAAAGAGAAGGGAAACAAAAATAGAATCCTTAATTGATCTCTTTGATTTGAAGGAACATCTGGAGGTTCCCTTTGACCGTCTCTCCACCGGGCTGAAGCAGAGGCTCTCTCTTGCAAAATCCCTGTTGAATGATCCGACCCTCCTTTTTTTAGATGAACCCACCGTGGGTCTTGATCCGGGTGTCTCTATGCGGATTCGGGACCAGATTCTTGCAACCCAGAAGGCAAACCGGATGACCATCCTTCTGACCACACATAATATGAAAGAGGCTGAATCGCTCTGTCATCGGATCGCTTTTTTGAGAGAAGGGAAAATATTGGCTATCGGAACACCCGGGGATTTAAAAAAAGTTGTTCGTGTTGGAGACCTGATCAGAATTCAGTTTGAAGGAAGCATTTCAGAAGAAGAACTGCTCCGCATGGAAGGTGTGATCAATTATTCGATTTCCAATCAATCCTGCGAGATCATGGTGGATGATGCGGAGAGAAGAGCAGGGCCATTGGCAGCCTTGCTTTCCAGTGGGGGAGCACGGATTAAACACTTGACACTTGAACAGACAGATTTGGAGGATGTCTTTGTTGAATTTTCAAAGGATGCTGGTTCAGATCGGGGCTTTTGCGTTTAAGAACTGGATCATCACAAAACGGAATTTCTTTAGCCTCTCCGAGATCCTCTTCTGGCCTCTGGTCGGACTCTTTTCCGTGGGCTTGTTGACCGTTTTTCTCCAGCTGGATGAAAGCATGACAGGATTCATTCTGATTGGGGTCATGTCGATGAGCCTCATTCAGGTCTGCCAGATCGATGTGGCCTATGCGCTCCTTTATGATCTCTGGGCAAAATCGATGAAGCATACCTTTATCGCTCCCATCCGTCCTTTCCAGCTCATTTCGGGTGCGTGGCTGATCGGTATGGCACGGTCTTCCCTCGTCTTCCTGCTGCTCTCCATCTTCAGCGGTATTGCTTTTGGTTTCAATTTTTTTCAATCAGGGGCTATCTCACTCATTCTATACCTTCTGGGCCTTTTTCTGATCGCTGTCTCGATTGGCATAGGCGTCTGTATCCTTGTCCTTCTCTTCGGTTACAAGGCGGAGGTGGCTGCATGGTCCATCACCAGTCTGATGGCATTGATTTGCGGGATATACTACCCCATCTCCATTCTTCCCTCTCCACTTCCAGAAATTGCCCGGGCCATCCCTTTGACCTACTTTCTCGAATATTTCCGATCTTTCTATGGATTCGAAGGTAGAATCAACAGCCTGTTGCTTCGGGGATTCGGACTGATCGGACTTTATCTGATCATCGAAGCCGTTCTTTTAAGATGGGTGATCCATCATGCGAGGAAGAATGGCACTTTTATTAAACTTTCAGAGTGATATTTTCTTCTTCGAGAGAAAGGGATTCTCCGCAATGATGGCAGATCCATGCCTTTGTGTAGATTGTCTTTCCACAGGCCTGACATAACCGGGTCATTCGTTTTGGCAGTAGATGGGTAGTCCTAAAAGGTGAGACTGCCTGGGCCTTTTTGGCCAGGATAAAAGTGAGTGTCAATCCGCAAATCCATACGAGAAGTCCGAGAAGCAAGAATCCTACAGATGTCTTCATCGTTCCGATGACAAGGAAAAAGTTGTAAAACCAGTGTAGAAAGATGGCGAGGATAAATCCGATCCAGAGATAGTTTCCATTTTTTTCAATCTTCGCCTTCGCCATGAAATATCCCAAAATGGCCGAGAAGGAGAGATGGGCGAGGTAGGAAAGAATGGCTCTGAGGAGACCCACAGATGGTCCGAACCCCAGCATATATCCGACATTTTCAGCCGCTGCAAAACCCATTGCCGCAGAAACCATATAGATCATTCCATCCATCACTTCGTTGAATTGATTCGAACGGTAAACCGTTAGGCGAACAGCTAAAAATTTAAAAGTTTCCTCCACCATTCCCACCCAAAGGAATAATAAGAGAAGGTCACGAATCAAAAGGGCCTGATGAATGTTGGTCATCTGAATAGGAATTTCTAAGAGAACGGATGGGATGGTGGAAAGAACTCCAGCAAAAAAGGCGAGGTAGACGAGTCGTTCCGGTTCCTTCTCATATTTATCCATTTTTCGGAACCTTGCCAGCCAGAAGAGGGCGACCAAAAGGGAGAAGAGCAGGGCGATGATCATAATGACTCCCACATCTTTTTTACCTTCTCTTTACTTAGACGGAGATAGTCTCTATCTTTAGAGAAGACTTCAATGGTTATGGTCTCGTCATAGGAGGTCTCCCGAAGGGCCTTGATGATCCTTTCGAACTCAATGATACCGGCTCCAATAGGAAGGTGATTATCCTCTTTGCCAAAATTATCATTGGCATGGATATGCCCGATTCGGTAACCATAGCGCTGAATAAATTCCAGAGCTCTGCTCCGATCGCCTCCGAGGTTGGCGTGGCCGATGTCGAGGGCAAGGCGGATTTCGGGGAAAGCCTCAAAGATTTCTTGGAATTCGTAAGGCTGAGTGAGAAAAAGGGCCTGGGGGAACATATTTTCAATACAGAGGGTCATGCCAAGACTATTGGCCTTCTTCAGAATGGCCTCGATCGACTCCAAACCATATTTCTTAGCCCTGTCGATTACGAATTTTCCCATGCCTGTGACATAACCCGGATGAAGAACAACCTTTTCGATTCCAAGCTCTGCTGCTGCTTCAAGGGCCTCAACATTCTCCTGAAGTGATGCTTTTCTCATGCTGTCATAGAGATCCGATGTCAAGACAAAGGTAGGGAGGTGCCCGGTGATTCCCATTTCATATCGTTTCAAGAGGTCCTGGATGGAGCGTTTCTGGCTCAATATTTTTTGGGGGATGGCTTCGGGAGGGTCGAAGGTCAACTCCACATAATCGAAACCCAACTCACCGATCTCCCCCATCTCATTGAGTACGGGTTTAACAGGGAAATTCATCGCACCGTATTTCATAGGATTCCTCACGAATTACTGATCACTGGTAACTGATAACTCAAAGCTCATAACTCATAACTCTCAATTCATAACTCTTAAGGGATCTTCTAATAATTCAAAATTCGTCACTCCGGTGAAAACCGGAGTCCAGTCATATCAAGAACTTCTGGATTCTCCCGATAAAGATCGGGACCGGAATGACATTTTTAGAGGTAGCCTTAATTCTTAACTGCCTTTTTTGCCTCTCTGACCCAGATTCTTATCTTTGCTTTTCTGGGAGGAACTTTTTTCGGAAAAACCTGTTCGAGCTTTGTGTAGAGTTTTTCCGGATCTTCAGAAGCAAGAGCGGGGATCGAATGAATGCCAACCCCCACCAATAATCTCAGATTCTCAATGCCCATTCCTTTTAATTGAGCCAGTTGAGCCTTTTCCACCCAATGATAAAGTTCTTCTCTTGGGACGAGGAGACGAAGGGCCAACTCATCTCTCTCATTCTTGACTCGAGTCTTTGCGAGAAGATCGTCCAGAGTGGCAATTCCAACCTTTGGAAGTTCTTTCTGAAATTTAGAGTCGATCCAGTAAGCATCCTTAAGACGGGTTTCATAGGAATCAACGGTTTTAGAGTCGATGGCTTTAAAGATGAAAACAGAGAACACAACGATCAATACAGATGTTAAGGCTGCTGTTAATGGTCTTGTTGTGTTATGGGGATTGAGTTGATAATGTGGTTCTTCCCATCCTCTTCCAAAACGGAAGAGGGAGATGAAGTTATACATAACATAGGCCTGGACGGCAAAAGGCGGAAAGCCGAGAAACCCAAGAAAAGGCATCTCAAACCCTTTGGCTTTATCGAAAAAAGGGACGGTGTAAATCCATTTTGAAAGAGACCAGTAATTCCAGAATTCCCAGAGAAGTCCGCAGATCAGGCCAGCGATGAGAAGGAGATAAATTATTTGGGGTCTTCCTTCTTCAACATCTCTTAAAAGGGATCTTCCCTCTAAACGATAAATAATAGGTTCGAGGAGGAATATGAACCCTACCCATATAAGGGGAAAAAAGTATTTCGGAATGAGAATTGAGGAAAGAAGACAGATCGCTCCCAGTAGGACCAGGGCATAGCGATCTCCAGAGGAGATCGTCATTTTTTTGATGAAAGATCTTCTGAATAATCCTGAGGCTTCCAGTAACTCCATTGTCTCGAATATTCCGGGAAGAACAGTCCCATAAGCAATAGCATAACCTATCCATCGTTCAACGATTGAATGTGGAAGATTGATGTAATACCAGTTCTCCAGAGAGAGATTGGCGGCCTCAAAGATGAGCCAGATAAAGATAGACCAGGGGATCATCAAAAAAAATTCTTTTCTCCGGTTCATGAGGAGGGAATTGCTTTTTAGACGATAAATGAGCGCATCGACAAATAGGATATAAGACCACCAGGCAAAACAGTAAAACCAACTATAAAATGGCTCAATCTTTTTGAGATGAAGGATCTCGGAGAGAATCAGTAACAGAAATCCAATCGCCCCATATATTGGGAAGGATTTTATCATCATGGATGAATTTAGCATATTCAATCTATTTAAACAATCGGCATGGTGACGCTAATCAATTTAATTGACAGACAATTTGTTAACATTATATTGTTCTATACGATGGATAAGAAATTGCATTTCAGGATGATTGGGGCGATTCTAATTTTATGTATTTTGTTTGCTTGCAGTCGCCCCCAAAAATCAGGCTTCGATTCTGATGAAATTGATACCTCGAGAGATCCCATTCAAGGATCTACCGCATCACATGAGCCTATCGTCATTGAGACAAAAGAAGGGGACTATACGCTCACTCCTATGGCTGAATATCAATTGGCAGGAAAGGTAGTCAGTAAAGAGACCTACTCCTATGGATGGGAAACCAAGATCTCACCCTTAGATTTAGCAATTGTCTGGGGAAAACTGGCTGAGCCAGAATATGAGACGTATGTTTCTTTCAGACAGGGAAACCGGTGGTATTTTTATGAATATAAACCAGAATGCCCTCTTGATAATGATTACATCCTCTCTCATTCTTCAAACAATCATATCATCCCCGCAACTGAGAATATCTCACTTGCCCTCAAGGGGGTTGCTAAAAATGAAAAGATTATTTTGGAAGGTTTTCTGGTTAATTTGAGGGGGACTTATAAAGGAGGAACCGTTTACTGGAACACCAGTTTGACACGAAAAGATACAGGCAATGGTTCCTGTGAACTTTTTTATGTGATGAAGGCAAGAATCAACACCGATGTTTATGAGTGATAAGAAAATAACCTTTTGATGAGGAGGAAGAAACGATGCGCTTTGCCTACACACAGAAAAGGGAATGGAAGAGGGAAGCACAACGTTCTGTGGTTATGGGAACACAGGGTATGGTTGCAGCCAGTCAACCCTTGGCAACCCTTTCAGGATATAAAACCCTGGCAGATGGTGGCAATGCTATCGATGCAGCGATCGCCATGGTCAGCACCCTCATTGTGGTGGAGCCCTATAACGTGGGCCTGGGAGGAGATGCCTTTGCCCTGATCTATTTGGCAAAGGAGAAACGATTGATTGGAATGAATGGGAGCGGTCGGGCTCCTTATCAAGCAACAATTGAAAAATATAGAGAAAGAGGAATACACGAAATTCCGGAGCGTGGAATCTTGGCGGTTACTGTCCCAGGTGCACTCCATGCTTGGGCACAAGCCTTAGACCGGTTTGGGACCTTAAAACTGGCTAGTGTCCTTAAGGATGCTATCTATTATGCTGAAAAAGGATTTCCTGTAACTGAGGTCATTGCAGGAGAATGGAAGGAGGCAGAGAGCCTACTCCGTTCTTCAGAAGCATCGTCAAAGGCTTATCTTATCAATGGTAGGGCCCCCTCTCCGGGACAGGTATTTTTCAACAAGAACCTTGCCAAAACCTATCAGAGGATTGCGAGGGAGGGCATTGGAGTATTTTACGAAGGCGACATTTGTGATGCTATCATCAATACTTCGAACCACCTTCAGGGATTATTTTCTCATAAGGATTTTAAGGATCACACCACAACATGGGTTGAGCCCATTTCCACGAACTATCGAGGCTATACAATTTATGAACTTCCCCCCAATGGTCAGGGACTGACAGCACTTGAAATGCTCAACATCCTTGAGGAGTATGATATCAGTAAATTCAAACCTAACAGTCCGGAATATCTTCATCTACTGATTGAGGCCAAGAAGGCAGCCTTCGAAGACAGGGATAGGTTGATCACAGACCCTGAATTTGAAAAGATCCCTGTCGATCAACTGCTGTCAAGAGAGTATGCCAAAAAGATTAGAGCAAAGATAAAGAAGGACGAAGCTTCCTCCCCATCTCACTTCACCGAGCAAAGTAGAGGTTCTGAGACTGTTTATGTAACAGCCGTGGATAAAGATAGGAATGCGGTTTCTTTTATCAGTAGCCTTTTCCTAGCATTTGGATCCGGTGTAGTCGTTGATGGGACTGGAATCGCTTTGCAGAACAGGGGAAAGTCTTTTTCACTCGATCCAAAGCACCGAAACAGAATCGAGCCGCACAAACGGCCCATGCATACCATCATTCCAGGGATGGTCTTCAAAGATGGAGAATTTTTAATGAGTTTCGGAGTGATGGGTGGGGATATGCAGCCGCAGGGCCATGTCCAGTTTCTAGTGAATCTGATCGACTTTGGAATGAATTTGCAGGAGGCCATGGATACTCCGAGGATGAGGCATCTGAAAGGAATGGAAGTTTATCTTGAAGATGGGATTTCGGATGAGACTGCAGTCGCTCTCGCGGGGAAGGGCCATCAGATCATAAGACAGTTTTCCCCAGTCAATCAGGTTGGGGGAGGTCAGGCCATCTATTTGGATCGTAACCAAAACGTTCTTTTGGGAGGTTCCGACCGCCGCAAAGACGGCTGCGCAATAGGCTATTAAAAACTAACACCCGAGTAGATAGATGATATTTCTTAATCGTTCTTTGACGCCATTCGTATGAGGATCCAATGAAGATTTTATTAATCGAACCAGCCAAAGGGGCTTTGACCATAGGCGGGGAGGATGTATTTATCTATGAGCCTCTTGCCCTTGAATATGTTGCTGCAGGTGTATCGCAAGACCACGATGTAAGAATCCTCGATCT
>VGSD01000128.1 GCA_016875155.1 Deltaproteobacteria bacterium
TTGTTGACAATCCCAGACGGTTTAGGCTACATCCATCTTTTTTCAGATTCTTCGATCGAGAAACCTGTGATGATATGATTTCAAAAGACGACCCGCTTCCTGTTCTGGGGGCAATGGCTACTTTCTTCACCTTTCTCTACGACCCAGAGATGAAGCGATTTTTAGAAAGACGATAGCGTTCCATTGAAATATTTTCTAAGAATGTTTTTGTATGCCGGGTCCCCTGCTTAGCCAGAGTGAAAAATTGGACTGGATTTTCTGTATATCAATGGCGGGGAACATTTGTTACTCCACTATTTCATAATCATCCATGTTGACCTCGCGCACTTTGAACCGATTGAAACTTACCGGTCGGGGGTACGGCGCAGTCGCATCAAGTCCTATCTTGCAGCCTATGCCACGATCGGTTACGGGATTGAGCTCGTGGCCACGGGCGTCGGGAATGAGGAGGATATCTCGATCGGGCCGAAATCTCGTTGCCAAGGCCCACTCCACATCCTGCGGATCACGGATGTTCACGTCGGAATCGACGACCACCACCTGTTTTAGAGAAATAAATGATGCGAAAGTGGCCAGGATCACGTTTTTCTGGATGCCTTCGATTTTCTTTTCGATCTGGACCACAGCATGGTAAAAACCACAACCACCATAGGTGAGGACGACATCTTTAACCCCCGGCACCTGATTGGAAATGGAGCGAAAGATACTCGCCTCGGCCATGAGACCGACAGCATTATGTACCTCACGGCCGGGGATGAGCGTGTGCCAGACTGGATTCCTGCGGCGGGTAACGCCTTTGACCCGGATGACCCATCGGTCGTCTTTCTGAGCGTAATAACCGGTGACTTCCGCCGCAGGTCCCTCGGGCTCGCGTACCGTTGGAAGCAGCTCCGCTTCCAAAACAAACTGGGCGGTTCCCACTGCTTCTACATCTACCGTCTTGGCCTTCACCAAGGTCAAGGGCTCTCCGAGAAGATGGCTGGCGATCCCCAATTCATCCAGCTCGATGGGCGCAGCCACAGCAGGCACCACGGATGCGATATGTACCGCAGGATCGACTCCGTTATTGATCGTAATCTCCAGCGGTTTTCCTCGAGCCTCGGCACGCTCGTAGTAATCCCGCAGGTGGCGGCCGATGTCCATCAAACAGGTCATGCGATCACGACCGGTGATCATGCATCGCATGATCGAAGCATTCCGTACTCCGGTATCCGGATCCTTTGCAATCACCACCGATGAGGTGAGGTATTGCCCGCCTTCCTCTGTGCCAACCTGCGGCGCGGGCAGCTTCCTGATATCCCAGTTTTTCTCAACGATCTCCTGGCTTAGCGCCGAGTCCACCACCACCGGGGGCATTGGAGAGGCCCGCCATTGGGCGATGGCCTCCGCAAAGTGAAAAGGCAGGCGCGTCTCCGGCACACCGAACAGATCGGCCAGGATCGCCCGATTCCAATACAGGCCGGCGAAAACCGGCCACTCGCTGCCTTTGACTCTCTCGAACAGAACCGGTTTATGGCCGTGGAACTTGTGGGCAACCGCTCCGAGTTCAAAACGCGGGTCGACTTCGGTCTTCACGCGGACCAGCTGGTGTCGGTTCGAAAGAAAATCGATCACACCGTTGAGATCGGACATACCCCTATTGGACAAATCACCACAAGCATGAAATCGGCGGCGACCCTTTGTGCTCGAAGTTCTTTTAGCCATGGGACTCACCTGCCTTCCGATGACGGGCGACCATTGATCACCGGGTCGCCGCTTCAGATTTCAAAATGGTATGATTCACGGATCACTGACTCACCGTAAAAATTTGGGAAGAAACAAGGCCATCTCAGGGAAGATGAAAAGCAGCACCAGACAGATGACATAGGCGATAAGAAAGATGAGCGTTCCCCTGAAGATTGTCTCAATGGGAACGCCCGGAGACAGCCCCTTCACAATATAAATATTCACTGCTACCGGAGGAGTCACCGCGCCCATGGTGGTCACCAGGGTGATCACCACTGTAAACCAAACCGGATTAAACCCCAACGCTTGCGAAAGGGGAAAGAAAATCGGGATGGTGACTACCAGAAAACCCAGTGCATCCATCAGGCAACCACCTACGAGATATATCAACAGCACGACGAGGAGAATGATTTCCCTCGGGACATTCAGCTTTGCCGCCCAATCGGCAAGTTCAAAGGGCAGCCGCGTCACGGTTAAAAATTTGCCGAAAATCACCGCCCCCGTAATCAACATGACAACCATTGCCGAAATCCGGATTGTTTCAGTAACCGCTTTAGCAAATCCCTGTTTTGAAAGTTTTCTCCTTGCCAGACCGATCAGCAAAGCGCCGAAAGATCCTGCCGCTCCGGCTTCGGTGGGAGTAAACCAGCCGGCATAGAGTCCGCCGATGACCAACAGAAACAAGATCATGGCCTCAGCGACCCCCGTCAAAGAGATCAGCTTCTCCCTCATTTCGGTTTTCGACCCCGGTGGGCCCAGGTTGGGATTTTGGATGCATAGCCAAAAAACGATCGAGATGAAGATCAGGGTCAAAAACAGCCCCGGCACGATACAGGCGATAAAGAGCGGGGTGATAGACTGCTCGGTCTGTACGGCGATGATAATGAGAACAACGCTCGGAGGAATGACAACGCCCAAGGTGCCCCCGATCGCCACGGTTCCCGTACTTAATGCACGATCATAACCGTATTTCCTCATCTGGGGCAGGGCAATGGTCCCCATGGTCGCAGTCGCCGCAGAGTTGGAACCGCAGATGGCTGCAAACCCGGCACTGGAGAGGAGTGTGGTGATTGCCAACCCGCCCGGCAGTCTTCCCACCCACTTGTAGGCGGCGTCGTAAAGCCTTTCAGTAATGCCGGAGTGGTAGGCGAACTGTCCCATGAGGACAAACATCGGAATGACACTTAACCCGTAAGATGAAAGCTGTCCCCACACATTTGTCGCCAGCATGTAAATCGCAGCATCGGTTGAGATGATGTAGGCGTTGCCCAAAAACCCGGCCAGGATCATGGCAAAGGAAACGGGCATTCTAAGCGCCATCAGCACAAAAAGAAAGATCAACCCCAGGGTGGCCGTCGTGTTCGGGCTCATTTATCCCCTTTCGGTTTGTGAGAAAACTTTGACTCCTCTCTGCCGTTCCTTCGACTAAAGGCTTCCATACAAGACCTTACGAAGTCCACGATCAACGCAAGGGTCAACCCCGCGCAACCCAAAGAAGCCAGGTAGACCCATGGGTAAACAATGACTTTCATGGTTTCGGAGAGAGAGCCCGATTTCCTCAGAACCCCTGCATGGAGAAAAAGGTTCCACGTTACGATCATAAACAGCGCCGTCAAGGTCAGATACATCAGCATGTTTATCACGGCGCGAAGTCGCAGGCCCAGGCGATTGACAAAAAGATCGATCGAGACGTGTCCCCGGTGGATTTGTGTGTAGCCCAGAGCAAATGCCGTCGTCACTGCGGCAAGCCAGGTGGTGGTTTCGATGGTGCCTGCCATCGGGTGTCCGAACATCCTGGACACCATCTCTCCCACGGTGACCAGCATCATGGCGATCAGGGAAAGGCTTGCCACGAAGGCAAGCCCCCTGTTCAGCATGGCGTTAAACCAGTCCAAGAAAGCCATAGTACGCCTCTCCTGTCCCAAATCGATTTCTACTTGTATACCTGTGCGTACTTGTCCCTGAGTTGTTTCAGACGTTCAATAAATTTTTCTGCAGGCAGCCCTTTGGCTCCTGTCTCTTTTTTCCAGCTTTCAACCATCGGGGCGAGCAGGGCATCCCATTTTGCTTCATCGGTTTTCGAAAGCGTGTGGATCTGCAGGCTGTGCTCCCGCTTGGACCAGACAAGCGCTTCGTTCACATTTTGTTTATCGTGGTACTGCCCGGTCCAGAGGGCCATCTCCCGCGCGAGTTCGTCGATCACCTTCTTCACCTTATCGGGAAGGGAGTCCCACTTTTTTTTGTCCATCACCGCAGCAAAGGCGACGACCACGGTCGGGTACTCCGTCACATGGCGGAGGAGTTCAGCCAGTTTGAAATCTTTTAGCACCTCGCGGGATGTCATGGTTCCATCGATGACGCCGGTTTGAACCGCCTCCGGAACCTGGGGCATGGGCATACCGACCGGGGCCGCGCCAAGGGCTTTCAAGACAGGCACGCCCGTGCCGGCCGCACGTAGTTTCATCCCTTTCAAATCATCGAGGCTCCTGACAGGTTTTCTGGATTGGATGTGCCCGGGTTCGCCCGTGAACAGGGTGATAATTTTAAATGGTTCATACTCAGCGGGTTTAAATTCCATGATGAGGTCCAGCAGGGTCAGACTCGCCACCGTGGCATTCGGAAACTTGAGGGGAAGGGCGATCCCTGAGGTGAGGGGGAACCGTCCCGGATCATAAGAGGGCGAGCCCAGGCCTATGTCCGCCACCCCTCTCGATACGCCATCGTACATGTCCCCGGCTCCTAAAAGCGTGCTCCCCGGGAACGTTTTGACCTTCACCAATCCATCCGTACGTTTTTCGATCTCCTCGGCCCAGTGGGCCATCTGTTTTCCGGGGAACGTACCTGCGGGGGCAAAAAACGCATAGGTCAGGGTGATGGGTTTCTCCTTGGTTTGGGCCTGCGATGGAAGGCTGCCGCCCAGCATCATTGCAACGGCGACAAAAAAAACGACAAAAGCGGGTATCTGGCGTTTGAATGTCATGGCCTCTCCTTTCTGTTTGTTGTTGTAGCCTGACGATGTCAAGTTACAATCCTTTGTCTAATGTTTTCCATAATTTTTCGACCGTGAATTGGGAAAGACCTAACGACTTAAGCGTCCTTCCCGTCTCCATAAAATCCGTCCCGGCAACCGCTCCTGCTAGGGTGATTAAGGATCGGGCGATCGGAACATCGACTCTTGTATAATCCGCGACAGAAATCAAAAAGGCTAAACCGCAGGCAATATCCTCTGTGACATATCTATGTGTATAACCAATCTTCTCATACCATAATCTGCTCTCCATCAATAGCTTCTTCGCAATCCTGGGATACATCCACTCATTTGGCCTCTTCTCATCGTAATAGTCTTCCAATGGATAATGGTTTGGCTGAAACCCTAACGCCTTTCTGATGGCGATTCTTTCCTCGTCAAGGAGAGAGATCGTTTTCCTGATTCCCGGTGTGGTCCCTTCATTATGGATGTCATAAGGGGCAGGATTCTCAATCGGACCTGTGTTCAAAACAATCAACGGGGGATGAAGGACGGGGCCAGCGTTCATGAGAGCACCGGATAAGGCATTTTCAATGGGATGCACAGAAGGAAAAACGGCCCCAATTTTATCAATGGCTTCTTTCGTCTTTTTCGCCGGGAAAATACCTGTGGGCAGATGACAGGCCCTGACGACAATTCGAGATTCCTGTGGACCCATCTTCCTTGTCAAGTACGGAAGGGTTCCTGTTTCACCGATGGCAATATCTTTTTTGCACCCCCTTTCTCTTAAATGTTGATACATGAGAAAAGAACCAAAAGTTCCGGGTGACAGGAAAATGACCTGTCCATCCTCCAAGTGAGGCAGAAGACTCTCGGCAACAGACCGTTGGGTAAATGCGGGAATGGGAGAGCATATGAGGTCTGCACTCCCGATGGCCTCTTTCATATCATCCGTTATCAGGGAAACCTTTGCTTCTCCTTGGATGAGAGGGCCGGATACTTTGATCGTATGGGTCTTCTTAATCTCTTTGAATTCGTCGAAATACTTGCTCCACATCCTGACTTCAAACCCCTGCATGGCCAAATCAGAAGCCATGGCAAAGGCTCCGTTCCCGCCACCCAGGACAGCTACCCTTTTCATGACGATGCTCCCATTCCGATGGAAAAGACAACAACTATTCTTTCACGAACCTTAACAGTCTGATCAAATCCTTATACTTTTTTTCAAAGAGAGTTTTGATTTCAACATCTTGATAATCATATATCCCTTTCCCTGTGCGGGGGCCGGTTTCCCCTCTTCTCATTTTTTCCTCGATCAGTTTTGGGACCTTAAATCGTTCACTCTTAAAAGTGGAATGCAAGAAATCATCCGCATAATAAAGGATGTCGAGCCCCCCCATATCAATAAATTCTAATAGACCAAAAGCACACAACCTGAAGCCAAACCCTGTTTTAATAGCCCGATCAATCTCTTCCGCCGTTGCCACGCCTTCCTCTAATATACGGACCGCTTCGTTCATGGCCAAAGCCTGTATTCTCGGTATGATGAACCCGGGGCTATCCTTTAAGACCACGGGTACTTTCCCAATCTTCCTGAGAAGAAGTTTCATTTGCTCTGTTGATCGGGGATCTGTCCCCTCTGAAAAGGCAATTTCAACAAGGGGGATAATAAAAGCAGGATTTAACCAATGGGTGATCAATAACTTGTCAGGATGGATAAAGCCTTTTTTCAACGTATTAATATTGATCGTTGAAGTGGTAGAGGCTAAGACCGCTTCTCGATGAACGTAAGGAGAAATTTTTTTAAATAATTCTATCTTTAAACCCGGCTTCTCCGGGATGGCTTCGAATATAAAATCGCCTTCTAAATTTTCTTTGTTTATCCCGTAAGAAAACGAAATGTTCGAGAGGACCCTCTTTAAATCCCCTTTAAAATAACCTACCCTTCTCAAAAACTTCAGATTGGAGTTAAGCTCTTCCTTCGCCTTCTTCTCGACTCTTTCATATTCTTCAAGCGATCTCGGTTTTCCATCAATGATTTTTACTTGAGCATTTTTTGAGGCGAAGGCCAGTCCAATCCCTAAGCCCATTCTACCCGGACCAATGATTATGATTTTTTTATTTCTCATCATTGGATGCTGTGATATTTCTGACTCATACTGTTTCTAAGTCTTTGCTTTCAAAAGCTGTCTCGATATAAACCTATGGTTTCTTGTGGTGTTGTTGGCTTGGAATAATCCAACGAGAGAATGGATTTAAGCTAAATTTTCCCTCCCATTTTGCGATTTCGGGGAGGTGAAGGCAGGCCATCCGGAACTTTAGCATATGTTCTCTCAATATCTGACTGATTTGGCACAGCCTTTTGCTCCGGATTCCTGCAATACTGGTAGGGTACAGCTACCATAGAAACACCCAGATGTCAAGCTCAGTTGGGTTACATTGACAGTGACCTTATGTTCTTCTAAAATAAATAGCCATGCGGAAATATGGGAGTGAAGCACAAACGGACAGTGGATGGGGAGGACCGGGCTCGATGCGAGATCCGGATCCTCCTCGATGATTTAGAGGGTCCGACATTCAAGAGGTTATCCGTGAATCAGGAAAGACGGTGAAATTAGGGACACTTCCCTATTTTTATTTGTCGTTAAAAAAGGTGAAATATTGATATTTTGACAGAGGTGTTGGAAAAATAGGGAAGTGTCCCTAATTAAAGGCTATGAAAAATATTTTAACGGTGGATGTGGAGGACTGGTATCACATCTGTGATATTGAACACATCCTTCCCCGTTCCTTGTGGGATCGATGTGAGAGCCGGGTCCTTGCCAATATTGAGAAGATCCTGACGCTTTTCACTCGCTTCAAGGTTCGGGCGACCTTTTTCGTCTTGGGATATGTGGCTGAGAGGACACCCGATGTGGTGAAAATGATTCATGGGCAGGATCATGAGATTGCCTC
>VGSD01000129.1 GCA_016875155.1 Deltaproteobacteria bacterium
AGCAACAGGTGGTAAAAAATATAGATTTCTTCTGAAATTAATTATTGACAGAAGGGACTAAAATATGTAGATTTTATTATGTAATTTATGGAAGATCTCAAACGAAAAATCAGTATTTGACAAAAGGAGGTGTTTAGGGGAGATGAAACATCTCTATATGGACAACTTCCGCGGATTTTCAGATACCATAATACCAATTAGACAGGTAACATTCTTAGTTGGAGAGAACAGTACCGGCAAAACTTCGCTATTAGGCCTCCTTGAACTTCTTTCCAATCCACGTTTCTGGTTCACGCAAGATTTTAATAGCCAAACATATGAGTTTGGAGGTTTTTCAGACATTGTTTCTGCGACTACAACCGATAAACGAGAGTTTCGGATTGGCACATGTGAAGATGGAGTAGGCAAGAACCCAAAAGTAAAACCGTTTTGTTACCTCATGCACTTCCGCGAAAGAGACGGGATTCCAATCATCTCTCGATTTGCTCAAGCCACTGAAGACTGGGTTGGGACAATAGTGGTTGATAAAGGCCTTTTCTATAATATAGAAAAACTTCAGAACATTTGTTCAAAAACAGACGATCCTTACTGTTTGTTACGGGCTGTCCAAACTCATACACAACAACTGACTTCAGGCTTATCCAAGGTTCCCAAATCCTTTAAATTTCACGAACAGGAAATGATGGCTTATCCCTATCTATTGAAGATTTTAAGCAAGAGTGAGTTAACGAAGAACGGGATGCGTTTATCAAGAAGGGGAATACATTTTGAGTTCGAATTGCCCTTAATATTGGACTTAGCAGTTTTGGCTCCTATACGAACCAAACCAAGGCGAACTTATGACGCTTATGCGAAGCCTTTCAGCCCAGACGGAGAACACACACCGTATTTGCTACGTAAGCAACTTGCATCTAAAATGAGAGCTAAGGCTTTTACGTCAGTACTAGAGAAATTTGGTATAGAAAGCGGACTCTTTAAGAAGGTTGGAATCAAGGAATTTGGAAAAGAGCCTTCTGCTCCTTTTGAAGTGACTGTAACACTGGAAGAACAACCACTGACTGTGAACACTGTAGGATATGGTGTCTCCCAAGCCCTACCCGTAGTAGTTGAGTTGATCTCACGTAGCCGTGGTACATCTTTTTCCATACAACAGCCAGAAGTACATTTGCATCCGAAGGCTCAAGCAGCCCTCGGCGATCTTCTTTTCGAGTTAGCCTCCCAGGAAAATAAAAATCTCTTTATTGAAACACACAGCGACTATCTGGTGGACAGATATCGCCTTAACTATAGACAACAAAAAGGGCCAGACTCTCAAGTTCTTTTTTTCGAACGTACTGAAGGGAGAAATAAGGTACATATCCTACCAATCGCACAAAATGGAGAATATCCAGAAATACAACCATCATCATTCCGAACGTTCTTTCTCAGTGAGCAACGAAGAATTTTGGGTATTTAATAAAATGTGTGTTGTTATCGATGCCAATACTTTCCATTGCACATTTGATCCATCATCAATCCTGTTTAATGAGTTTTCGCCAGTTAATCAGTGGATTCATAAAGAGCCGAGAGCGAGATTGGTCTATGGTGGTACAAAGTACAAACGAGAAATGGTTGCACTTCAAAAATATTTTCCGTATCTAGTTGAACTTCGACGCTTGAATAAGATTGCCGAGATTAATGACTCAATAGTTGATTCAACGGAGACAAAGGTTGAGGCAAAAGTTCGGAATCCTAAATTTAACGATGCACATATCATAGCGATTTTCATCGTTTCAGGATGTCGGATCTTCTGTTCGAATGACCAACGTGCAGATAAATATCTAAAGATGCAACTTCTTTATCCAAAAAAACATAAACGGCCTAAAGTGTATCGGGGGAAGAAGCATATCCATCTATTGTGTAGGAAAAATCTTGTGGAGTTGCGAAATGTAATGAGATAATTATTCTAGAGAGGATTCAACCTTTTCTGTTTTTATATATCTACAGGTACCAATAACTCTTCTTTTTGAATTATCTTAAATTGAAATATCATAGGTAAAACGATATGTTAAGGCTTGGCGAGGTATATTGCTCGTAGGAGGATTAAGTTATTTCTTTATAGAACGGTAATCCTTGCCCCTATGTTCGATTTCGTAAATCTTTATCTTCATGATGTCAGTGTAGATCCAATAGATGACTCGATAATCACCTGCTCTCATCCGGCACAGCCCACGCAGGTCATCGGGCAGAGATTTAAGAGGATGGTGAATGACCTTATCTGCGTTTTCCGAAAGCCAGTCAATTTTTTGAGCGATTCTTCTTTGGGTTGAGGGGTCAAGTTTCTTGAACGATTCCTCAGCGGTTGGGAGGAATATTACTTTATACATAATTCTTCCTTGAGAGATTCCCAGCTCTTGCCTTTTCCAAGGAGGTCCTCTTGTCTTGCCCTCCGCATCTTTTTGATAAATCGAGGGCTTTGAGATAAAATCCAATCTTCAAGATCTTCTTTTGTATCTGCCGTCTCAAATACAGTAATTGGGAAAGAAATAGATTCTTTTTTCCTCTTAGTCAGGTGCATAATATTGCTCCTATCGGTCATTTTGGGTAAATAATATCACAAAACTTATCTTTCCACAACCTAAGAGTGAGTTTAGCATTTTACAACCCCGTTAGATTCTGTTAAATTATCTTCCTAATGACAACCAAACCCATTACCCCGATGATCAAACAGTATCTCCAGATCAAGAGCCAGTATCCGGACTCGCTTCTCTTCTTTCGGATGGGTGACTTCTACGAGATGTTCTTCGAAGACGCCCAGGTTGCTTCGAAGGAACTGGATATTGCTCTGACCTCAAGGGATAAAGGCAAGAAGGATAGCATCCCGCTCTGTGGCGTGCCGCACTTTACTGCGGAGACCTATATTTCAAAACTTCTCCAAAAAGGGTATAAGGTTGCCCTCTGCGATCAGGTGGAAGATCCAAAACTTGCCAAAGGGATTGTGAAGCGGGAGGTCATCCGGGTCTTCACGCCGGGTCTTGCCATGGACTCCATCCACCTTGGCACCGGCGAGACCAATTACTTGATAGGGTTCTGTGCGGAAGGAGAAGTTTTTGGCCTAGCCTTTCTTGAACTCTCGACAGGCGAATTGAAAACCTGTCAAATTTCCGGTTTTGAACCCTTCCTGAACGAAGCCTTACGGAACGAACCTAAAGAGATCCTTTCCCTCCAGAGCTTTCAGGAGCACCCCTGTTTCGTCGCTTTTAAAAAGAGTTTTGAGAGTGGACTGATCAGTTTTATGGAAGATTCGAAATTCGACCTTTCCCAACCCTTCCATGAAGGGCATGCAGATTCGATCCCTCGTGAATTTCCTCTGGCAGCCATTGCTACGGAGATGGTTCTGCTCTATGCGGAAGAGAACCAGAAACGGCCGCTTTCCCATATCCGATCCATCCATTTTTATCGGGTTCAAGACTTCATGGTCATTGACGAGGTGACCAAGCGGAACCTGGAACTGACCCAGACCCTCTTTGACCAGAGTAAGAAGGGTTCTCTCTTCTGGACGCTCGATGAGACGATGACCCCTATGGGGGGCAGGAAATTGAGGCAGTGGCTGAATTATCCCCTGATGGATATCGTGGAGATTGAGCGCAGGTTAGAGGCTGTTTCTGAATTGAAAGAGAAGAAGATCGAGAGAAAGCGGGTGAGAGAACCTTTACAATTGGTTCAGGACATTGAAAGGCTTGCCTCCAGAATCTTCTTAGGACATGCCAATGGACGGGACCTCGTCGGATTAAAAAATTCGATCCGTCATTTGCCTGATCTAAAAATTCTTCTCCAGGCATTTACCTCTTCCCTCCTCAAAGAGGTTGCAGAAGGGATAGATTGGTTCGAACCTCTTTTTCATCTTCTCGACTCTTCCATCGTTGAGAATCCTCCCCTCACTGTAAAAGAGGGGGGCCTCATTAAATCCAACTTTAACAAAGAGTTGGATGATTTAAGGGAGATCGGCAGGGAAGGGAAGAAGTGGATTGTTCAATTAGAGGCCCAGGAGAGAAAGAAGACAGGCATCTCTTCCCTGAAAGTCCGCTATAATCAGGTCTTCGGATATTATATTGAAGTGACCAAGAGCAATCTCCACCTCGTCCCAGACCAGTACATCAGAAAACAGACGCTGGTCAATGCCGAGCGATTCATCACACCTGAGTTGAAGGAGTTTGAGACCAAGGTGTTAGGGGCAGAGGAGGCAATCTGTCAATTAGAATACAGGCTCTTTGAAGAAATACAGAAGAAAGTTTCGGAGGAGACTCCGAGTCTTCAAAAAACAGCCTCAGCAATCGCGGCAATCGATGTCCTGTGCTCTTTGGCTGAGGTGGCTGACAGGAATAATTATTGCCGGCCCAGAATAGACGAAGGCGAAGAGATTGTGATTGAGGATGGCAGACATCCGGTTCTGGAACAGATGTCCCTCTCTGAAAGGTTTGTCCCCAATGACACCCTGCTAGACCACCACGAGCATCAGATTCTCATCATCACCGGACCCAACATGGCGGGCAAATCAACCTATTTGAGGCAGGTGGCGATCATCATCCTGATGGCTCAAATGGGGAGCTTTGTCCCCGCGAGGGAGGCACGGATCGGACTGGTGGACCGTATTTTCACCCGAATCGGTGCCCTGGACAATATCATGCGCGGCCAGTCCACCTTTATGGTGGAGATGATGGAGACCGCCCGTATCCTCCAACAGGCCACCTCGAGAAGCTTCGTGGTTCTCGATGAGATTGGGAGAGGAACAAGTACGTTTGACGGATTGAGCATTGCGTGGGCAGTGGTCGAACATCTTCACGACCATCCTATGCTCAGGCCGAGGACTCTCTTTGCGACCCACTATCATGAATTGACCGAATTGGCCCTGACCAAAGAGAGGGTGAAGAATTTGAATGTAGCGGTGAAGGAGTGGGGAGGAGAGATCATTTTTCTCAGGAAGGTGGTGGACGGAGGGACAAACCGGAGTTACGGGATTCAGGTAGCGAGGTTAGCAGGCCTTCCAGAAAAAGTAATTGACCGGGCCAAGGAAGTTCTTTCCAATCTTGAAAGGGGAGAGTTCGATTCGATGGGCATACCAAAGATTGCCAAGTCAAAAGTCGCAGCCTTGAAACCCAAGATTCCGATCCAGCCCTCTCTCTTTTCCCAGGCCGACCCCATCCGCTTGGAACTGAAAAAGATCGACCCTGATCAAGTGACCCCCATCGAGGCGTTAAAACTTTTGAATGAGTTGAAGAAGAAAGCAGAGAAAGAAGAGTAAAAAATTATAAGCACCAAATGGCAAGCACCAAATAACAAATAATTTTTAATATACAAAATCAAATAACACAAACTAAATTGTTTCGGTCATTTGAAATTGGAATTTAGAATTTATTTGGGATTTGGAATTTGTGATTTGAAATTTCCAGACCCATTGGGCTCAATCGCCAGATTGGGATTTAAATTTATACACAGGTAACCCCAGAGAGGAGAGGGATCTGGGTAGATGCTTGATTTTCAAAAGTCCAGACTGAAGATGGTGGAAGAGCAGATCATCGGAAGGGAGATCAGAGATCCCCGTTTGATCGCTGCCTTGAAGAAGGTTCCCCGACACCTCTTCGTTGAAGAGGCGCTGCAAAGCCAGGCTTACAATGACCGTCCACTCCCAATCGGAGAGAAGCAGACCATTTCTCAGCCCTATATGGTTGCACTGATGACCGAGGCTCTGAAGTTAAATGGTAAGGAAAGGGTTCTGGAGATAGGGTCTGGATCAGGCTATCAGACAGCCATCCTGGCTGAACTGGCCCGAGAGGTCTTTTCTGTTGAAAGAATTCGCACTCTCGCGATCAGGGCCAGGACGTTACTCTATGAATTAGGGTATTTCAATGTGGAGATTAAAATCTTTGATGGCACCTACGGATGGACAGAGAAAGGTCCTTTTGAAGCCATCATTGTCACCGCTGGTTCTCCGAATATCCCTCAACCCCTCTATGAACAGTTGTCGATGGGGGGGAGGTTGGTCATCCCAGTCGGAGATGCACATATTCAAGACCTCTTTCGTGTCACAAAGACGGAAGAGGGGATGAAGAAGGAAGACCTCGGTGGTTGCCGGTTTGTGAAATTGATCGGGAGATATGGATGGGAAGATGAGTGAAGCACTCATAAAGGACAGTGAACAGTAATCAGTCATCAGTGATCAGAAGAGATACATAACATCGGATGTCAAATAATATTTTATGGGTATTATTTCTTTCAGTCATTTTACCAATATGGGGTCAGGTCTATTTTGTTTGCATAACTATAATTGAGGTGATATAAGAAAATTATGGTACGTCCGTTGCGCATATTGTTCCCAGGTGCTGTCTATCACGTCACGAGCAGAGGAAACGAAAGAAAAGAAATTTTCAGAGGCGATCAGGACCGGAAAGTCTTCTTGGATACCCTTAGCGATGTTACTCTACGGTACAATTGGCTCTGCCACGCCTACTGTCTGATGGAAAATCATTACCATCTGCTCATTGATACACCCGATGGTAATCTTTCGATTGGGATGCGGCAGTTAAACGGTAATTATACACAAAGGTTCAATAAGCGTTATAATAGGACAGGACATCTTTATCAGGGGAGATTCAAAGCGGTTCTGGTGCAGAAGGATAGCCATCTTCTTGAGGCGTGTCGATATGTGGTACTCAATCCAGTTCGAGCAAGGATGGTGCAGAGGCCTGAAGAATGGGTCTGGAGTAGTTACGGGGCGACAGCCGGACACACAAGACCCCACCCATGTCTTGTGACAGATTGGGTATTGAGCCAGTTTGATTCTAGAAAGAAAGTCGCAGAGATTAGCTACAGAAGATTTGTCAGGGATGGAATTGAGGCTGAATCGATTTGGAACAGTTTGAGGGAGGAGAATGTTTTGGGAGAAACGGATTTCGTAGAAAGTCTTGGTGACTATGTGAAAGGAAAGAAACAGATTCCGGAAACAGCGAAGAGTCAGCGATTCATGAACAAGCCTCCGCTAGGAGATATATTTAAGCCAGAGGTAGTTGGAGACAGACGAAAAAGAGACAAAAAAATTGGGGTGGCAGTTTTGGAGCATGGATACACTCAGAGGGAAGTGGCGGACTATCTTGGGATGCATTTTACTTCCGTCAGCAGAATTTTAAGAACAAAAGGAAAGATGCCAACAAAATAGACCTGACCCCAGAATTTGACCCCAGAATTGGAATTTATGCGGATATTAGCCATAGAGACGTCATGTGATGATACAGGGGCTGCGATCCTTCTGAATGGAAGGAAGATCCTCTCGAATGTGGTCTCATCGCAAGTCTCTGTCCATCAGAAATACGGGGGGGTGGTCCCCGAACTGGCTTCGAGAAAACATATTGAAATGATCGTTCCCATCGTGACCGAGGCTTTAGAAAGGGCAGGACTCACGCTGGAAGAGATCGATGGCATTGCAGTCACTCAGGGTCCAGGGTTGGTCGGGTCTCTCCTCGTGGGTCTCTCTTTTGCAAAATCACTGGCTTTTGCTACAGACATACCTTTCGTTGGAGTGAATCATATTGAAGCCCACCTGTCAGCCATTTTTCTTGAGGAGAAACCTCCCAGATTCCCCTTTATCGGGCTGGTGGTTTCAGGG
>VGSD01000130.1 GCA_016875155.1 Deltaproteobacteria bacterium
GGATAGTTGCTGTGTTACCTTTTTTTAATTTCTGTGAATATCCGCTTGGGATTTCAAGGCTGAGGGTAATATCCCCTTTCTTAATAAGCCCCTCAATCTCCTTGGGGGTCTGAGGATAAGAAATGATCTTGAAATATTTCGAACTCATAAAACGGCCTGTGAGGTCTCTGGAATCCACACTCTGATCCAGATCCCTGATCGCAGTCGTGATGTTTTTGACGTCGAGATTTGCCGCATACCCGAAGACGATCAACTGAAAAATAGGCGGAAAGATCAGCGTAATCCTGAGCCGTTTATCTCTCAGGACCTGAATCAACTCTTTGACAAAGATAAATCGAACGCGTTTAAACATAGAATCCTAATGATGAGGTTATCAGATAATCAGGTTATCAGGAAGTACCTGCCTGCGGTAGGCAGGGAGATCAGGATATCCGGATATCAGGTTAAACAATATTAATCTTCTTTTTTCCTGATATCCTGATTCTCTGGTGTCCTGCCTCCTGATATTCTGGTCACCTGATATCCTTTTTACATTTATTTCCTACCTCAGCTCCTTCTTAAAACTCCTTGTTGCCACGATTAGCCCTAACAGCCCCATCACGATTAAAACAGAGGTCTCCTTCCAAAGGAAAGAGAAGTCCGACCCTTTGAGAAAGATTTCTTTGACGATGGTCACATAATACCGCGGTGCAATCGCATAGGTAATGATCTGAAGCCAGAAAGGCATATTGGAGATGACAAAGGTAAACCCGGACAGAAGGAAGGTTGGAAGAAAACCGATGATCATCGCCATCTGGTTGGCGAACAGCTGTGTTCCAGCCACCGCAGAGATCGTGAGGCCCATGGCCAGCGCCACGATCATATAGATGCAGGACAGGACAAGGAGCAAGGATAGGCTACCCCTGAGTGGAACTTGAAAGACTAGTTTCCCCATCAGGACTGCTAGCGATAGATCCAGAAGGCCCAAGAAAAAGTAAGGAAATAATTTTCCGATAATCAACTCTGCCTTCCGGACAGGCGTGGAGATGAGAAGCTCCATGGTCCCCTTCTCCCACTCCCTCACGACCACCTGGCCAGTGAGAAGCACTCCGATGATTGAGATGATGACAGCGATGAGCCCGGGGATAAAATAGTTTTTTGACTCCAATTCTTCATTGAACCAGATTCTCGTCCGCCCCTCCAAAGGTGGATCCGGCCTCTTCCTACCCATCCGCTCTATTTTTAAGAAAGTTTTTTCCTGTGTGTATTCACGGGCAATGGCCTGAACATAACTGAGGATGATATTGGCAGTATTGGAATCGCTTCCGTCCAGGACGACTTGAATTGGAGATGTCTTGCCACCTTTCACGGTTTTGGAGAAGTCGCGTGGCAGGACCAGCCCCATCTTGACAGCCCCCTCATCGATCAGCCTTCTCATCTCTTTTTCATTCGAGACATGACGATAAAGGTAGAAATATGGAGAACCTCGGAAACGATCGATGAAGGACTGGCTTTCCTGAGCGCCATCGTAATTTAGAACAGCCATCTTCACTTTTTTCACATCAAGGGTCACGGCATAGCCGAAGAGAAGCATCAGGATGGCTGGCATGAGGAGGACTAACCCTAAACTCCTCGGGTCGCGGTAGATGTGAATAAACTCCTTCCTGGCAATTGCCCAGGCTCGAGAAATGTTCAACGCTCGTTCTCCTTCTCGATCAATGAAACAAAAACATCTTCCAGGGAGGGCCGGATCCACTCCATCCGTTTCAAAAGAATATGATGTGCCTGAAATAAGGTCTTTATCTCTTGCTCTGAATCCACTTCCTCTTTTCCGATGACATGGAGTCCCTCTCCGAAGACGGCCGCCTCTGAAGTCCATGTTGCCTTCTTCAGAAGATCAAGAGCCGGAATCAGTGGATCGCATTCCACTTCGAGAATTCCCCGGGAAAGTGTTTTCACTTTTAATTCGGTGGGCGTCCCGAGGGCCACAATTTTCCCCTGATAGATCAAGGCCAGCCGATCACAATATTCGGCCTCATCCATATAGTGAGTGGTGACAAAAATGGTAACGCCTTTCTCAGCCATTTGTTGGATCAGGCTCCAGAAATTTCGGCGTGAAATGGGATCCACCCCTGAGGTGGGTTCGTCTAAAAAGAGGATATCCGGTTGATGGAGTAATGCGCAGGCTAATGCAAGCCTCTGTTTCCACCCTACGGCTAGCGTTCTGGTAATTCGACCACGAAGATCCTGAAGGCCTGCCCTCTCCAAAGCCTCTTTCTCCCTCTCCTTCTGTAGGGGGCCTGAAAGGCCGTAGATCCCTCCGAAAAAATGGAGATTCTCCTCTACTGTCAAATCCTCATAGAGAGAAAACTTCTGTGACATATATCCGATGACCTGTTTGATCTTATCTGGTTCTTCAATGATATCAAATCCTGCAACCGTCCCTTTCCCCGAAGTGGGCATTAGCAATCCGCAGAGCATCCGGATGGTTGTCGATTTTCCAGCGCCATTGGGACCAAGAAAACCGAAGATCTCGCCCTTTCTCACCTGAAAATGGATATGATCGACAGCAATGAAATGACCAAAAATCTTAGTGAGGTCTTCAACCTCTACTGTATAAGAATTCATCAAAACCTCAATACAAAATAGAAAATTAGCAATGCAAAGTTAGCATTTTCTTGATATCAATTTTGAATTCTGCAATTCTCATTGCTAACTTTGCATTGATGATCTACCTTTTTCTTTGACCATAGAAACAAAAGCATCTTCAAGAGAGGGCCTCACTCTGTTTAAATCCAATATGCCCATTCCCTCTGTTTTCAAGACATCCCGAATCATCCTTTCTCCCTCTTCTGGTTGGTCAACCAGGATATGAATCTTATCTCCGGACAGGACAAGACTACGAAAGGCTTTGATCCTATCCAGTACCCTCATCCCCTTCTGATGGTCTTCTAGGCGTAATTCCAGAACCGTTCCTCCGATCCTCATTTTGACAGCAGAGGGGGAATCAGCGATCAACAACTCTCCCTGGTGAATTAATCCGATGTGATTGCACCGCTCTGCCTCATCCATATAAGAGGTTGAAAAAAGAATGGTAACCCCCTCCTTTAAAAGGTCATACAGGATGACCCAGAAATCCCTCCTCGACAGGGGATCCACGCCGGTCGTGGGCTCATCCAGAAAAAGGATCTCCGGGGTATGGATGAGAGCACAGATCAGACCCAATTTCTGTTTCATCCCGCCGGAGAGGTCCTGCGCCTTTCTCTGTCCGAAAGGTTCGAGGTTGGCAAATTGAAGAAGTCTCTTGACCCGATCCTTTCTCTCTCTCTTCGGGACCTGGTAGAGGTCTGCATAGAAATGGATATTTTCAAGAACACTCAAATCACCGTAGAGTCCAAAGCGCTGAGGAAGATACCCCACCTTCTCTTTTAAACGCTCGGCCTCTTTTCGAATATCACAACCTGCCACCTTTGCTTCTCCTTTGTCAGGACGAAGAATCCCGCTGAGCATCCGGAGGGTTGTGGTCTTTCCGGATGCGTCCGGACCAACAAGCCCGAAAATCTCACCGGTTTTTACTTCCAGATTGAGCCCATTGACGGCTGTTATTGATCCGAAAGCCTTTGTAAGGTTGGTGGTTTGGATGGAAAACATATCTTGAAAGGGTATCAGGGCACCAGGAGATCAGTGTGTTACGAAAAGACAAATGCAAATTGTAAAGTTAACAATACAAAATTAGCAGTGTTTTAAATTGCTAATTGATCATTGCTAATTGACCACTTTGCAATGATTCTTTCGAATATTCTGATCACCACCTCCTGATCACCCGATACCCTGATATTCTTCTATTTTTTATCCGGGCTTGGTCCCAATAAAATCCGTCCATCGGCAGGCATGCCTGGTTTCAATTCATGGTTGGGATTGGGAATATCCACTTTGATTCTATAGACCAGGGTAACCCTCTCCTTCTCCGTCTGGATCTGTTTGGGAGTGAATTCGGATTGTGAGGAAATGAAGGTAATTTTTCCCCTATACTCCTTCTGTGGATGAAGATCGGTCTTCACGATGACTTCCTGACCCCATCTCACACGGCTAAGTTCTGTCTCTGGTATATAGGCTTTCAACCAGACATTGACAATATCCGCGAGGGTGAGAATGGATGTCCCAGGGTTGACCACCTCGCCCACCTCACCCGATTTAACGAGAACAATCCCGGAGATCGGAGATTGAAGAACCGCATAACCGAGTTGTGTTTCTGCCAGCCTTAGTGATGCGCGGGCTTGCTCCACCTGAAACTTCCCATCTTCAATATCCTCTTTTCTCGGACCTTCCTTCACCTTTTTATAGACTTCGGTTGCCCCCTCTAACGCTGCTTTCGCCACCTTGAATCTGGTTTCCGCATTATCTAGAGTCTCTCTTGGAATCACCCGTCCATCAAATAGGGTTTTCATCCGCTCATATTGAATCTTCTTATTCTCAAAATCGAACTGTGTCGCCTGGAGATTGGCCTCGGCCTCTTTCACCTCTTCGGGCCTTGAACCTGCAAGCAATTTTTCTAATCGCACATGGGACGACCTCAAGGTGGCCTGTGCCAATTCGAACCGCTGGCGAAGATCTTCATCATCCAACCGGGCGATCACTTTCCCTTTTTCAATCCAGTCTCCTTCCCGGACAGAGATCTGGACAATTCTGCCTGAAATTTTAAATCCAAGGTCCACCTCGGTCGTCTCGATATTGCCTGAGATTTTGATATGGGGAGGCTCCACGTTCTGATTACGTAAGTAGAAATAAAATATCAGTGCAGCCACACCAATACCAAGGAATACCCCTATCAGCCACCTTTTCATTTAAGGATTCTCCCTATTGAGAGTAAATCCATTATAAATTTCATTTCCCCTCCTGTCAAAAGTTTCACCCCTCGGAAGAAGGAAATCCACTTGAATTTTCTATCCTTTATAGTAAGATAAATTTAAGATGTTAAGATTCAATGACATTTTGGATCGTTTGATTTCTTACAATCCCAATGCCGATGTTGACCTCCTCAAAAAGGCCTATGTCTTCTCCGCCAAAGTCCATATTGGTCAGGTCCGCCTATCCGGAGAGCCCTACCTCATCCATCCCCTTGAAGTGACTGGAATTCTCATCCAGATGCGGCTCGATGTCGCCACCCTGGCGACAGGTCTTCTTCACGATGCCGTCGAAGACACCTTGTCCACTCCTGAAGAGATCCGCAAAAACTTCGGGGATGAAATTTACCAGCTGGTTGACGGACTCACCAAAATCAGCCGCATCTCCCTCAAGTCGTCTGAAGAGAGTCAGGCGGAAAATTTCAGGAAGATGATCCTGGCTATGGTGAAGGACATACGGGTCGTCCTGGTCAAACTGGCAGACCGCCTTCACAACATGCGAACGCTTCAATACCATACCTCCGAGAAACAAGTGGAGATCGCCCAGGAGACGCTTGACATCTATGCGCCCCTCGCGAATCGCCTTGGCATTGACTGGATTAAAACAGAATTGGAAGATCTTGCCTTCAAGCATCTCCATCCTGACACATACGGAGACATCCAGCGGAAGATCGCTAAAAAGGAGAAAGAGCGGCACCGTTATATCGAAGAAGTGAAACGAACCCTGATGAAGAAACTTTATGAAAACAAGATCACGGGAGAGGTCGCTGGCCGGCTCAAACAGATTTACAGCATCTATCTCAAGATGAAAGATCAGAACATCGATTTTGATCAGGTTTACGATATCACGGCCTTTCGGGTCGTCGTCGACAGCATCAAGGATTGTTACGATGTTCTGGGCATCATCCACTCCATCTGGAAACCCATTCCTGGTAAATTCAAAGACTATATCGGTCTCCCCAAGGACAACATGTATCAATCTCTACATACGGCTGCCATCGGACCCTACGGAGAACGGATTGAGATACAGATTCGAACCCAGGAGATGCACCGGATTGCCGAGGAAGGGATTGCCGCTCACTGGAAATATAAAGAGGGAAAATCCCTGGACAAGGCAGACGATAAGCGGTTTACCTGGCTGAGACAGCTCCTCGAATGGCAGCGCGATCTGAAGGATGATCAGGAATTCATCGAAAGTGTCAAAGTGGACCTTTTCCCCCACGAGGTCTACATCTTCACTCCAAAAGGCGAAGTGAGGGAGTTTCCCATAGGGGCTACTCCGGTTGACTTCGCTTACAGCATCCACTCCGATATTGGAAATCATTGTATTGGCGCAAAGGTGAACGGAAAGATCGTTCCCCTGAAATATGAGTTTAAAAGTGGGGATACAGTAGAAATCCTCACCTCCCCCAATCAGAAACCGAGTAAGGACTGGCTCAAGTTTGTCAAAACCTCGCGGGCTAAAGCCAAGATCCGGCAATGGTTCAAGTCCGAGGAAAGAGAGAAATCGATCGCCCTCGGCAAAGAGATTCTGGACAAGGAACTCCGAAAATATGACCTCTATCAGGCCAAGTTGTTGAAGTCTGGAGAACTGGCAAAAGTGGCCGAAGAATTCAGCTTTCAGGGGGCAGAGGATCTGATCGCCGCAGTGGGTTATGGAAAGGTCACTGCCAACCAGATCATCGGGAAAATCCTTCCTCCGGAAAAGTTAGAACAGAAGGAGGAACAGGACGAAAGCCGTTTGAAAAACCTCATTCAAAAGATCACCCGGACCGGCCCGAAAGATACTCTCCTTATCAAAGGAATCGATAATGTGATGGTTCGCTATGCAGGATGTTGCAACCCTGTGCCCGGAGACAAGGTTGTGGGATTCATCACCCGGGGACGTGGTGTCACCATCCATTCCATCGATTGCCAGTCTGTGGTGGATGAAGATTCCAACCGAAAGGTCGAAGTGGAATGGGATTCGACAAAGGAATACAGCTATCCTGTTCGAATCCGTATCTATTCTGATGATAAGAAGGGATTGCTGGCAGAAATCAGCAGCTCCATTGCCTCGAATGAAGCCAACATCACCAACGCAAGGGTTGAAACGACCGATGATCGAAGGGCGGTTGGGACCTTCGAACTTCAGATCCGGGATTTAAATCATCTGAAGAAGGTAATTAAAGGCCTTGAAAAGATAAAAGGAATTCACCGGGTGGAAAGGATGAAAATCGAATCACAGGGAGAAGCCTAAATTCAATAATAAATCCCAAATATCAAATTCCAAACTCCAAATAAATTTCAAATTCCAATCCCCAATGACCAAATCGGTTTTGTTTGAGATTTGAATCATTGGAATTTATTTGGTATTTGGTGCTTGGGATTTGGTGCTTCTCCTGTGATAACAGGGTTAAGCGGCCTTGGTGATCGAACCCGAGCGAAGGCAACGGGAACAGACCTTTACCTGAACAGTACGTCCTTCTTTGATCGCCTTTACCTTGTGGAGGTTGGGATACCAGACCTTTCGGGTTTTATTGTTGGCATGACTCACATTGTGGCCAAAAACAGGTCCTTTTCCACAGATTTCACACTTCTTTGCCATCTCTAAACCTCAGAAAGAATTTGATAATATTTAACATACTACCGCCCAGAATTCAAGCGTGGCCTCTGACAAGATTTCTACAGATGAAGGCGCTCTATTTATCTGGTCCACTCCTTGATTTTTTTGTTTAACTGGGCTAGGTGAGATTGGGTATCGGATACCACTT
>VGSD01000131.1 GCA_016875155.1 Deltaproteobacteria bacterium
CTGCTTTCAGATTGTTGATCCTTTCGGAGGCTTTATTGATTCTGATGACTTTACCATCATGGTCACAGATCCAAAGACCATCGTATGAGGAATCGATGATGGTGTCGAGCCAATTTTTCATATTCTTGAATAGATCCAATTCCTTTGAGATACCTTCAATCTCGGAGATATCTTGGAAGACACTTATGGCTCCTGTGGTTATCCCATCCTTGATAATTGGATTTATATTGGAGATCAGGGTAACTTCCTGCCCTTTAAGTTTCTCTCCATAAAAGGGTTTTCCTGTCTCCAGACATTCAAGCAATTTGCCACCTGTATTCGGGAGGACTTTCAGAATGTATAAATTAATGGCCCCATGAGCGGGAATATTAAAAATCCTTTCTGCGGTTTTGTTAAAATAGGTGATGATTCCCTCCGCATTGATGACGACAATGCCATTATAAATTGAATTGAGCGCCCATTGAGGATCGAGCGATTTCTCAGGGATCATGTTTAAGGCCTCCTCTGCGGCTTTCTTCCATGGCTATTTATACAAAATTACAGGTTTAATGGCAAATTTCATCGGTCAACAGGTAAGGAACCAACGAAAAGATGGTTGGGAGTTTATCTTTAGGGGGATAACAATTCAATTGGCAGCAAGATTAAGAAAATATTTTGTTGACGATACAACTATATCAATAGGCGGAGTTGTAGATGGCGATGGCATCGTCGAGTGCGATTTTTCTTGGGTTATTGGCCAGGAGCCTTGTCACTTTCATGGCCGCCTCAGCCAACCGGGGAATTGCATTTTCCGGGACCCCAACGTCCCTGAGCCTTCTCGGGACCCGAATGTCATCGGAGAGTCGTTCTACAAATTTTACTGCTGTTTCTGCCCCATCCATCACGGAAAGGGTCTCCGCTTTCTCCCCGAAAGCCTTTGCCATCTGGGCGAACTTTTCAGGACACCCAAGGATGTTGTATCGCATCACATAAGGGAGCATCAATGTATTCGTGAGTCCATGGGCGAGATGAAATTCTCCTCCGAGAGGATAGGCAAAGGCATGGACTGCGCCAACGCCGGCATTGGCAAAAGCGATTCCCGCAAGCAGGCTTCCCTCCATCATATTTGAGCGGGCCGTCAGATTTTCCCCATTTGCATAGGCTATCCTTATATTTTGGGAGATGAGTTCCAAGGCTCTGAAGGCGAAGAGATCTGTTAAATCAGTGGCGTTGATAGAAGCGTAGGCTTCAATGGCATGGGTTAAGGCATCCATTCCTGTGAAGGCGGTCACAGAAGGAGGGAGGCCAATGGTCAACTTGGGGTCAACGATGGCGACTTCCGGAAAGAGAAAAGGGCTGACGATCCCTTTTTTCAATTTCTCTTTGGTGTCGGATAAGATGGCGATGGGTGTGACTTCGCTTCCGGTCCCAGCCGTGGTGGGAACCAGGATCACGGGTATTCCTGGATTGGGAACGAGATCGATTCCAAATAAACCATCGATCTTACCAGGATTTGTGAGGAGGATTGAAGTGACTTTAGCAATGTCGAGAGAGCTTCCTCCTCCAAAACCGATGATGAGGTCAATTCCTTCTTTTTTGGCTTTCTCAACGCTCTTTTCGACCACTTCAATCCTGGGATCAGGCTCCACGCCATCGAAAATTACAAAGGGAAGGCCAGCGGCTTGAAGGGACTTCTCAACGGTTTCGAGAAGGCCGGCTTGAATCACCCCCTGATCGGTGATAATGAGAACTTTTTTTGCTTTGAGAAGTTGAGCTTCCGCGCCTGTCTTTTCAACCGCTCCGAGTCCAAAAAGAATTCTTTTGGTGGTCCGGAAGAGAGTGAGTTTTTCCATACTGAGCCTCCAGAGGTAATAGGTGCGCTAAGGCATGAATGAAGAAGAGATGCTGAAACGAGCCTGATCTCCATCAGGCCAAGGTTCAGAAGCATGACAAAAAGGATTTACATTCACTTTGGCATCCCGAACCAGGTCCTGAACTTGATTCAGGATCTACGATTTCGGGATCTCGTTTTATTTTATTCCTCGTTTTACTTCCCAACCAACTTCAGCAGTCTCTCGTTTTCGAGAATTTCTCGGGGGTGCCCCTCAAAGATAATTTCTCCTCTTTCTATAATGTAGGTCCTCTCCGTGACTTGCGAAACGATTCGGACGTTGGATTCCGCAAGGAGGATCGTCACTCCCAATTTTCTGATCTGGTTTAATGCCTCCATAAAATGATTCACCACGAGAGGAGCCAACCCTTCAAAGGCTTCATCCAACAGCAGCAATGAGGGGTTGAGCGCTAAGGCTCGGGCAACGGAGACCATCTTCTTTTCCCCTCCGCTCAAGTTCAGCCCTTTTCTGTCCATGAAACTCTTAATTTTTGGGAAAATAGTAAATATTTTTTCGTAACTGAAGGTCTCCCCCTTTCCGCGCACCCATGTCGAAAGGTTAATGTTTTCTTCCACCGTGAGCTCTGTAAATATTCTCGTGTCTTCAGGAGAATATCCGATTCCTGAAAGAACTTTCTTCCGGGGGGATAGAGGAGTAATGTCTTTCCCATTAAAAATGATCTTCCCCGACCGGGAGGGATAGAGGCCGATTGTGCTCTTGATAATGGAGCTCTTTCCCGCTCCATTTCGCCCTAACAGGCAGACAATCTCTCCCTCATTCACCCCCAATGAAATATTTCTCAAAATCTGGGTCGAACCGATAAACACATCTAAATTTTCAATTTTGAGCAGCATCTCCATTAACTCACGATACCAAAGACAGTGGCTTTGACTTCTTTGTTTTCCATCACTTCGTTAGGCTTGCCTTCTGCGATCACCTTGCCTTCGTGCATGACGACGACCCTGTCGGAGTATCCTGAAACGATGTCCATGTCATGCTCGATGATGAGGGTTGATATCCGCTCCTTCTTTATTGCCTTAACGATGGAATCCATGACTTTAAATTTATCGTTTGTGGCCACTCCGCTGGTAGGTTCGTCCAATAAGAGCAGTTTCGATTTCAATGCAAAGGCAATGGCAATATCAAGAATTTTCAAATCCCCTTCCGAAAGGCCCTTGGGAGTCAAATTCTTTTTATCGGACATACTAAAACTGTCCAGAATCTTGATCGCCTCATCCGTGACAGAAGCGTAACGATCCGCCGGCAACAGCCCCCTTCGTATCATTCCATATTTTGAGAAAAGAGCGGTTCTAACATTATCCAGGACCGTGCAATTGGAGAAGAGTTGAATCAGCTGGAAGCTTCGGCCCACGCCCAATTTGATCCTGATATAAGGGGAAGCATAGGTGATATCTTTGTCTAAAAATAGAATGCGCCCGCTATCGGGTTTGATGTATCCGCTGATTAAGTTGACCAGAGTTGTTTTTCCAGCCCCATTGGTTCCAATGATGGAGACGATCTCCCCCTCCGTAATTTTTAGATTGACATGATCAACGGCTTTGACAGATCCGAAATGTTTCTTCAAGTTATCTATCGTTAACATTCGGCTTCCTCAATCGCTTTTCTTTTTGATCATAGCCCACAGGCTTGAAAAGGCTCCTGCGACACCATTCGGAAGGAGAAGGACGAGAACAATCAGCGTCCCCCCGATAACAAACATCCAATACTGCGTATTCCCCATAGCGTATAACTTTAAGTAGGTAAAAATGATGGCGCCGATGATGGGTCCTTCAAAGATTCCGAAACCGCCCAGCAGGGTCATATAAACAATCTCGCCTGAAAAAACCCAGTGGGACAAGTCGGCAGTGACATGGCCATTGACAAAGGTCCACAGGGCGCCCCCTAACCCAACAAACATTCCGGAGATAACAAAAGCGTAAAGTCGATACCGACGAACACGAATGCCAATCAACTCGGCCCGGACTTCATTGTCCCTGATGGCCTGGAGGGCTTTGCCAAAGGGGGAACTGACAATCCCTTTCATGATGAGGAAGCTTACGGAAAACATCCCCAATAAGAAATAGTAATAAGTCCCTGAAAGAAACTCAGGTCTCCTGATCCCCTTGAATGACATGCCAAACAGGGTGGGAAGGGGGACGCGAAGTCCGTCGGACCCCCCGGTAATGTGATAAAGTTTGAATAATAAGGCAAACAGGAGCATGGAAAGAGAGAGGGCGAGGATGGAAAAAAAGATTTTTGTGTGCCTTACGCAGACGAAACCGAAGATGATGGAGAGCACCATTGAAAAGAAGAGGGCGGCCGGAATCAATATCTCGAGGGCGTAGGCCTGAGGAAGGTACTTCGCAATCATTGCAACCGTATAGGCCCCCGCGGCAAAATAGGCGCCGTGACCAAAAGACAAAAGGCCTGTATATCCCAGGAGCAGATTGAAGCCCAATCCAACAATGGCAAAGGTCATCCCATACTCGAAGAGCATGAGGTCATGGATAGAGAGAATTCGGGGGATGAATAATAACGCAATGAAGGTTAATAAATAAACAATCCATCTTGGGTTTTTAACCATTCCCGTTAAGCCCACTTTTATCTCCCGAAAAGACCTTCTGGTTTAACGACCAGAATAATACCAGCAATTAAGAATAATAAGGGCAATTCGATTTCCGGAAATACGGCAATACCAAAGGATCTTGTGAAGCCCACGAGGAGAGATCCTACCAAGGCGCCCTTGAGGCTTCCGAGCCCCCCCACGACGACCACAATAAAACCAAGGATGAGGGGTTCATGGCCAAATCCCAAAAGGGCTGGGGTCGTTGGGACGACCAGAGCCCCTGCCAATCCGGCCAGCCCTGATCCAAGCACAAAGGCGAATGTGCTGAGCCCGGTAATATTGAGCCCTAATCCGGTGGCCATTTCTCTATCCAGAGAAATGGCTCTTAGCATAATTCCCAACTTTGTTTTTGACATAAAGAGCCAGATAAATAGCCCTGCGATTAAAGCGATGAACATTACAAATAGAAAGTAGGTCGGGTAAACATGTCCCCCAATATCGACTTTGCCTAAGAGATCAAAAGGGGCAGAGGCATAATAGGCCTGCCCCCCCCATATCAACTTGATGATATCTTCAAGGAGCATGAGCGCTCCAAAGGTGAGAAGGAGTTGGTACTCAAGGGTACGTTTATACATAAATCGGATTAAGGATTTTTCCATTAAGAACCCCACGATGCTTACCCCGATTAATCCGCTTAAGAGTGATACATAGAGAAAAAATGGCGGGACGTTCGTCCCGATGGCAATGATGACCCAGGCAGCGATAAATGCGCCGATTGCATAAAGAGAACCATGAGCCAGGTTGAGGATGCCCATGACGCCCAGGATGATATTAAGCCCAAGGGAGATGAGAAATAAAAGGGCGGCAAAATAGAGACCATTAAGAGTGTAAATAATCCACATGACTCGTTATACCCCAATGACTCAAATTCCAATTAGGTGAGGTTAAAAGGTTAGGGCTATGAAGCCAGTTTGGTGAAAGGTCAATGGGTTAGGGTCAATGATTTTAAAACCATTCCCTTTACCCAAAGACGAAACTGACATCCTAACCCTAACCTTAACCCGATACTTTTACTTTTTCAGCAATTCCTACTTCCAACTATTGATCCAGTCCACTGTCTTTGTGCCGATAGGTGCGTTGACCTGGGCAGCCGGAAACACCTCCATCTTGTCAAGGATCGGGAAGGGATACTTGGGCGTCATTTTTGAAATTCCCACCAAACAATCCTCGATGCCGTTATGATCTTCCCGGATCGTTAACATTCCCGATGGCGTCGGGAAGGTGATCCCCGTCATCGCATTTGCGATTTGATCATGAGTCGGCCACCCGCCACCCGCTGCCTTCGATGCCTTTTCAACGGAATGCTTATAAGCAAAGATTGCCTGAAAGGCATGGTAGCACGGATAGGTCGGGTATTTTCCGTATCTCTTCTGGTATTCCGCCACGAACCATTTCTGGAGATCTGCAGAGGCTTTGTCTTTTGGCGTAAACAGGAAGTAGTGAGTCCCGGCGCAGCAGATGATCTGCCCTTCCGGATAATCCTTCCCCATTTCTTGAGGATAGGGCTCTCCTCGCGAATAGGCCATTCTAATCTTCTTAAAAAAGCCCATTCCTAAGGCTTGCTTCGAGAAAGTGACCGCATCTCCTCCCCAGAGGGATGAGTGAACGATATCCGGCTCCGACCCCATCAGGGCGCTGATGTGTGCGGTAAAATCGGTATTACCAAGAGGAGGCCATAGGGTCTTGACCACCTGAACCTGAGGCATCAGCTTTTTCATGGATGTTTCAAAGATAAGCCAGCTGTCTCTTCCCCACGCATAATCCTGGTTGATGCCTGCCACCTTTTTAATGTTGGGATAATATTTCTTGATGTAGAGGGCCAATGCAATATTATCGATGCCGAGGTGGGCCTTGCTTCTGAAACCGAGCTTGAATTTTGGCACATCATACGGAGATTTGGCTCCTTCCATCAATTCGTGCGTTCCGCAGTCGTAGGCGACAATCAGTCCACCCAGCTCGTCAGCCAGAGGGAGGACAGCCAGACAGGAGGCCGATGAAATGTAACCGAGGACCACATCGACCTTGTCTTCAAGAATCAGTTTCCGGCAGAGTTTGACCTGGGCATCCACGCCGCCTGCCTCATCCTTGCTTTGCAGGTCGATCTTTCGGCCCAGAATTCCACCCTCTTTGTTGATAAAATCAGCGCACATCTTATAGGTATTGTCACCTGGAATTCCGAACGGAGCCGCCGCCGCGCCGGTTAAGAAACTTACCGCTGCGATTTTTATGGGATCTTTTGGGATGGGTTTGGCCTGGCCCATCGCTTTTGATGATGCGCCAAGGGACCCGGCGGTGAGAGCAGTCGCCCCCATATATTTCAAAAATTTTCTTCTCGAAACTTCTTTTGTCATCCTTTCTCCCTCCTTCCTTTTTCGATGAGGTTTAAAAAACTATTTAAAAGAACCCTTTCCTTCACCTCCTTCATGTCTGAAATATTTAAACCCAACGGGGCATACTTATCAAACCGTTCGGGTTATGTCAATAGATTTTTAGTCTGGGCCGATTTTATAAGCTTGATTGCTTCATGGTTAAACCTTTCCGCCTCTTCAATAAAAAAGCAATGTCTCCCGCCCGAGAAAAAAACCAATTCGGCATGGGGGATCAGCTCTTTCAATATGTTTGAATTTTCAGGAGGGACGAGAGGGTCATCATCCCCCGATAAGATCAGAACGGGCCCTTTGATCCGGTGGAGGCTATCCACAGTGTCGTGTTTAAGGCAGGCGTCAAACTGTCTCATAAAGGCATCCGGTGGCTGGTAATATTGGAGAGAAATCTCTATAAATTCTTTGACCTTTTCCGAATTTTCTCGAACAAATTTATCCGAAAAATAGATATCCATATCTTTCTGAAGAATTTGTTCGGGAGAAAGTCCTTCATTGGCAGTGAATTTTTTCAGCCTCTCCGGACCCATGTGGACTGCCTTTGGCCCCCCGGCACTGGTACAGCCGAGGATTAAACTCATCACCCGTTCAGGATAATTGACAGCCAGTTCCTGCGCTATGTATCCGCCCATGGAAATGCCCAGAATATGGGCCTTTTTATATCGAGCGCCTCCATCAGTCCTGTTGTATCGTCTGCGAAGAGACGGATGGAATAGTCCATGACCGGTTT
>VGSD01000132.1 GCA_016875155.1 Deltaproteobacteria bacterium
TCCAAAGATGGCCAGCCAGAAGAACTCGTAGGACTGAAATTTTAATGCATAGTTTCCCAAAATAGGTGCAATCGTAGCCAGAAAGAACATCCCGATAAAACTGCCGATAACTGAACCTGAGGTGGCCACTCCCATGGCCCGGCCAGCAAGTCCTTGCATGGCTAGTGGAAAGCCATCCAATGTTGTAGCGGCATTCGCAGGCGTTCCAGGGATATTGATGAGAATCGCTGTCCGACTCCCTCCATAAATGGCGCCCACGTAAACGCATATGAGGACCAGGATCGCAAGGTCTGCCGGAAGCTTATAGGTTAATGTGGTGATGAGGGCAATTCCCATGGTGGCTGTGAGGCCAGGGAGTGCTCCGATGATGATGCCGAGAAGTGTTGACCAGGCCATATGGAAGAGTGCAATCGGTGTAATGAACCCCGCAATGGCACTGAGGAACCTCGCTAAATTATCAATCAATACCGTCATACTCTTCTCCAAAGATCATGGAAGTGATACGAGGAAGAGACGTTCGAAGACCAATGTGATGGCTGCGGAGGATAAGGTAGCAATAAGAACAGCCGAAATGATGCATTTCCTCCATTGAGCACCATTCATGCCTCGTTCCCATTCGAAAAGAAGAACGAACACTAATATTAAAAGTCCTGTGGCTAACCAGTAGGGAAGAGTCCCAATCAGAAAGATGGAATAGCCAATGGTTAAAATGGCTGTTAGGAGGAGACGCTGATTGCCAGGATGGTTGAACAGCCGACGGAAACCCTCTTGGGTAACCCTCAAACGGTGGCCTCCACGCCTGATGGATCGGATGACAAGGATAATTCCAAAGAGGAGAAGTACCATCCCGACAAAAGCCGTCACAACCCCCGGCACGCTTAAAGGGTGCACCTTGAGATGTTCGAGCCGCGGCATCCGCCACGACTCGATCATCACATAGAGGCTAAGAAGTATCAAAGCAATCCCTGTGAAAAAGTCCGCTCTTGGCATTGCCATCACCTCACATCGCATCCTTTAAAAAAAGAGAGAGGGCGGATTCCTTTCGAAACCCGCCCCTATTGCAACACTCACTTTTTATTGTCGGGGCATTCCAACCTCATCCGGTTTCACCTTGGCTTTTCCCCCATCATAGAGTCCCCATGCCGCATTCACAATGGTTGGCCATGATTTTTTAAAGGCTTCTTCTCCATAGTAGGGCGCTACGATCTGACCTCGAAGTTTTGCAAACTCTTGCAAGGCTTTGGAGTTTGTGATCTTATCACGCCAAACCTTATTCATGGTTTCCACCACTTCCTTCGGGGCGCATTTGGGTACCCAGATGCCAAAATAGATGGGATCAGCCGCAACCTTGGGAAGCCACTTAGTGGCGGTTGGGACAGTACCGTAACCCTCGATGGATATGTCCTCGGGAGCAAGGGCCGCTAAGGGGCGTAGCTTTTTGCCGCGGATCATTTCGATTTGTTCGCTGAGAAGCTGGGTTGTAGCCATTGTTTCGCCTGAGACAGTGGCAATGACAGCAGGAGCTCCGCCATCGTAACTTACCAGTTTGTAGTCACCGCCATTGACACGCTTGACCGCCTCGATGGCCGAGTGACCGGCTGATGGGATACCAGCGATGGCAACGGATATCTTTTTGGGATCCTTCTTCATGATATCGAGAAATTCAGCGAAGTCCTTAATGGGTGCCCCTGGAGTGACAGAGACCAGAGTGGCATTTGCGCTGTTGAGATAGACATTCCAATCCTGGACTTTTGTGGTTAGCGTTCCCGTGATGATATAGGTGCCGAGGTCTTTCACCGCGCCTGATGCCCAGGTATACCCATCACAGGGTGAATCGATCACACTCTTCGTTCCAATGGCTCCACCCCCTCCGGGCTGGTTCACAACGACAACCTTCTGGCCCAGCGCATCTTCAAGATCACCGACGATGGACCGAACTGCCTGATCTGTAGAGCCGCCTGCTCCCCAGGGCACAATGATTCGAATGGGCTTATTCGGCTTCCATTCCTGAGCCTGAGCAAAGCCCCAGAAGATAAATACCCCTATTAACACCAATGCAACCACCAAACTTTTCCGCCTCATAAACTTATTTCCTCCTTTCAATTTTTAAAATCTTGCCTAAATCTATCACATTCAAATTGCCCATGTCAAAAACGATCCCGGCCAGATTATGTCCGAATTATTGCTGTGCGATCACCTCAAAGACCTGAACACTGCTTTCGCTGTAAAGGGCTTTGATTTTTGGAGAAAGGGCTTTGTGGTCTGCAGAATCCCTCCAGGCAGCCGCGGTCTCAAGGGATTGAAACCGAATTGCCATCTGATAGATAGCTCCTTTTTCTTGCTCTTTGAGAAGCGCAACCGAGACAAAACCAGGCTGTTTCGACATAGCCACACTGTATTCTTCTTTAAAGAGGGTTTCAAAATCCTTCTCTTTTCCAGGAATAACATTAAAAGTGACATGCCGTTCAATCATTTCAAAATCCCTCCTTCCTTTATCTTGACGATTCTTCCTTCTTTTTCAGAGAGGCGTGCCGCATCGAGAACCAGCATGGTATTCAAAACCTCTTCACCGGAGGCAAGAGGAGGCCGATCTTTTTGAAACGCTTCAATGAATTCTTTAAGTTGAAGTGTGTAGTTGGAAGGGATCTGATCTCCTGAATAGATTCTCTTGCCATTCAAATCGAGATGGTATCCAAACCCGAATGGCTTTCCAGTGGAATATTCCGTTAATCGTAATACCCCTTTGGTTCCTACCAGAATGGCCTCATGAATATCTGGTGAGGTGCTGAGAGAAAGATGGGCCGACGCCAATGCTCCCTGATCAAAAGAGAGGAGGATGTCTGCTTCATCTTCTCCTTCCCATTGGGTGTTCCGCCTCGATGAAAACGTAAAGACTTGATCCGGCATCTTCTTCATCCAGGTTAAGATGGAATCGATGGAATGGCTTCCCTGAAGCAGGATGACAAGCCCTCCTGCCTCCTCCGATCGCTTCCACCAGTTTGTTGGCGGGGCAGGGAAGTTGACAAGAAATGAGATCTGAATTCGGAAGAGGGTTCCGATTTCGGAAAGATGTTTTTGGAGTTTAAATACTGCATCCGAGAATCGTCTGCTCTGTCCCACCATTAATATAACACCATTTCTTTTTGCCACTTCCACCATTTCTCGGCCCTGGTTCATATTGAGGGCCATCGGTTTTTCTATCAAAATATGCTTCTTTGACTCCGCAGCCTGAAGGGTAAGAGGATGGTGAAGATGATTAGGTAGTGCAATGACCACGGCTTCGATTTCGCGATCTTTAAGGATATCTTCGTATTGACGGGAATAATACCTTGCTCCCCAACGCTCCTTTGCCTCCTCTGCTTTCTCCTCTTCCGAATCAGCCACACCAATGAGTTCAACTTCTTCTTTCAAGTTCTCGATGGCAGCCAGATGGGCCTGGGCTACCCTTCCGCAACCAATCACCCCAATTTTTAATTTTCTTCCTGTGGCCATCCCTCTCCTACTTCAAAAAGAATTTAGGCACCCAAAGACTGATTTGCGGGATATAGGTGATCAATGCCAGAGGAACAAGCAAAGCGGCCAGAAAAAGCCAGATCCCTTTACTAATTCTTTCCAGTGAAATCTTGGCAATACTTGAGGCGACAAAGAGATTGACTCCTACTGGAGGCGTAGCGAGCCCGATGCTGAGATTAACCACCATCACGACACCAAAGTGGAGAGGATCGATCCCCAAAGATTTAATAAGGGGGAGCAACACAGGGACAAGGATGATGATGGTTGCCAGCGTCTCCATGATACAGCCCATAAAAAGGAGTAAGAGGTTGATCCAGAAAAGGACGATATAAGGATTCTGGGTGAGATATTGGATCCCTTCTGCTACCTTCTGAGGGATACCCTCCGCGGTTAGTATCCAAGAAAAGAGGGAAGCATTTGCCACAAGGAGCATAATGCCTCCCGACATGATCGCTGTCTCTTTCAAGATAGGCCAGAGACGTTCTATCTTCAGTTCCCGATAAACGAATAGTCCAATGACCAGTGAGTAAAAAACTCCTGCCCCTGCGGCTTCGGTTGGAGTGAAGATTCCAGTGAGAATTCCTCCGAGAATAAGGAGAGGCATCATAATGGCTGGAAAGGCTTCGATGGTCGCTTTGAAGAAGCTTTTCCATGTGATTTGAATGATACAAACCGGATGGTTTTGTTTGATGGCATAATATCGGGCAACCGCCATCAAGGCCAGAGTGAACATAATTCCTGGTATAAAACCAGCCAGAAAGAGAGAAGCGATCGAGACCTCGGTCATGGCTCCATAGATCACAAAGGCAATGCTGGGAGGGATAATAGGACCGACAGTAGCGCCAACGGCTGTTAAGCTTGCGGCATATTCAGGAGTATATCCTTCTTTCACCATCACAGGTATCATGACCGATCCGATAGCGGCTGTATCCGCTGCTCCTGCCCCTGTAATGCCAGAAGAGAAATCCATGGCCACGAGGGTAACATAACTCAACCCTCCCCTGATCCTTCCGACGAGCATGTTGGAGAAGTTTACAATACGAGGAGTGATCCCGCAGGCATCCATCAGATTTCCTGCCAGGATGAAGAGAGGGACTGAGATGAGGAGAAATGAATTGAGGCCTACAAACATCCTCTGAGGAATAAGGACTAAGGGTAAATCAGCCTGTAGGATCGATGCTGTCCCACTGATGCCAAGGACAAATACGATAGGGACTCCGATGACCAATAAGAAGACGAAGATCAGGACGATGAGCATTCTATCTTTCCTTTGCAGTCCAGAAGAGCATTGTATTGATAAGTCCGATGAAAGAAAAAAAGGCTAAGAAAACAAATCCCAGAAAGATAGGGAGATAGACGAAGGCCATGGGAATGAGCATGGCCGGGCTAACCGTTTTCGTTTTGATGCTCGTCTGAATTAAAACAGTGGAAAAGGCAGAGGCCATTAAAGAAAAGGCCAACATAATGAGGAACACGAAGAGTGTTGCCCCTTTTTCCCATTTTAGAGGAAGTCGTTCTTTCACAAAGGCCACATTGATGAGTTCCCCACGCTTCAGGGCGACACTGCCGCCGAAAAAGACGAGATAGACAAAGAGAAAAGTGGCCAGTTCATTCGACCAGTAGAGGGAGAAACCAAGGAAGTAACGGAAAAAGACTTCCATGATGACTGTCGCGGCAAATCCGGCTAAGGCCACTCCGACAAATGCAGAGAGAACCTTTTCTAATGTGTTTCCAATTCGGTTAAGGTCCTGGGTGAACTGATTCATTTTTTCTCAAAATACCTCCGCCCTCTCCTTTAAAAAGGGGAGGGCGGAGTGAGAATCAATCTAACTTCAAAATCTTTTCGACGGCATCCGCCCATTCCTTAGGCCAGGTCTTTGTGGCTTCTGCCCGAACTGATGCAGTAACATCGATATAAGGTTTGAGGTCCTTAATATAATTGATCTTCGTCCCTTTGGCTTCCATCTTAGCCAAAGCCTCTTTATCCTGTTTCAGGCACTCATCGTCCATGGCCTTGGTCCATGCTGGGATGCTCTCCACGATTACCTTCTGATGCTCAGGAGAGAGTTTATTGAAGGTCTTGAGGCTCATCAGAAAAGCTCCGCCGTTTGAAAGGATGGGCAGATAAGTGACGTATTTCTGGACTTCGTAGAACTTCATCGCCTCCAAAGTGGCAGGTCCATTTTCATTTCCATCGACAACACCGGTCTTGAGTGCGGTATAAAGCTCTCCGAAGGGAAGTGGAACAGGGCTTGCACCGAGTGCCCGGTAAGCATCTTTATGAAGTGGGACTTCCATTGTCCGGATCTTCAGCCCCTTAAAATCATCCAGTTTATTTATAGGTCTAATATTGTTCATTGGCACTCGAAAAGCAGGGCCAGCAAGGGAGAGGGGCTTTAAATTGACTTTTTCGCCCTCCTTGATCACCTCTTTAAGCACCCAATCTCCAAGGGGGCCATGGGTTACCTTCATGAAGTGGTCCGAGCCCTTGAAAATAAAGGGGAGGTTGTAGATATTGAGGACCTTAATGAATGTTCCGGTGACTCCGAGGGAGGTGCCCTGAAGATCGATGGTTCCCAATTGAAGCCCCTCGGTGATATCTCTTTCCCCGCCGAGTTGCCCTAATGGAAAGATTTTCACTTCTAAAGCGCCTTTTGACTTCTCCTCTACAGCCTTTGCAAAGGCCAATCCAGCAATATGATAAGGATAGGTGACCGCATTCGCATGCCCATAGCGCAAAGTTACCTTTTGAGCAAAAGCAGAGGATACAAAGATGACAAATAAAAATGTCAAACAGAGAATCATGCAAATTTTTTTCATTCTTCATCCCTCCTTCAAATCCATTTTAGATTTCAGATTGCGGATTTCAGATTTATGGTTTGAATTCTTATTTTTAAACTCATCACTCCGAACTCCAAACTCCGAACTTTTTTAACCACCTCCTTCTTTCACCAGGATGGCTGGTCTCTTAAACGACACTCCAGCCACCTTCATAGAAAGGGTAGGGTAAATGACTGGTCGTGTGATCATCTCCGGTCCATTCAGGGTTGCGAGAATAGTATCTTCTGATTTTGTTCCAGTGAGTGATGGGTTCCAGGTAAAGGCCTGATTCTCCTGAATGATATCGGGGGTATTGGAATTGGCTCGATAGTCCCTTCCCGTATAACCGATGGAGCCACCCTGATGATGGAGTTTCCATTCTTCTGGAAACCCCTTTTTGCAATAGGCATCAATGCCTTTTTGAAGGACATCTCTTGCAGGGGTTCCGGGTTTTGTGTGGGCCATCATCGTGCAATCGATGAAAACATTGGCTTCGTACTTTTTTTTAAGTTCCCGAAGTATTTTCCCAAAATGAACAAAACGGGTTAATGAGACAATGAGCCCCCACTTTCGGGCATTGACAGAGACCATCAGGAGTTTTTGGGTTTTTTTCTCGGTGGGGATGGGGTGGCGAAAGTTTGAGATCCGTTCGTCAGCTGCTGTCATTAATGTAATCGGGTCGATTCGATCCTTCCAGATTTCTCTGCAGAGCCTGGATACGACCGCTGATTCTTTCTCCCCTTTCTTGGTCTGCATCATTGTTTTTTCCAACGCTAAGGAAGTTTTTTCTCCCAGCCATCGGTACCGTTCAATTTCTTCCGGTGTGAAAGAATATCGAAGTCTGGCAATATCTTCGGTCAGCGTCTGCGCATTGGGGAAAGGAACATCGCTCCCTAAGGGAGCATTTCCCATCAGTTCTTTTACGATTGAAGCCTCTTGATCCTCATACCAGGGGAAAGTCTTGATAGAAAAACCTTGCTTTTCAAGATGTTCCTCATGGATCATACGGGGTGCTTCGATGTTATTCGAGATGACAAATTTTGAGTCTTCGGTGATAAGAAGAGAAGTGGCCCCCATCTCTGTGGCGATGCCAACGAGATTGAGACCACCGCATGTCATCCAGGAGAAATTGGCCTGACGCTTGAGGAGCAGTCCTTTCAGACCTTTCGATTTTAAAAACTCTCTCACCCTTTCTTCTTTTACTTCGATTTCATCTTCGAGTGCCATGATTTCTCCTTCATAGCCTGTACTTTCAGTAAGATGCTG
>VGSD01000133.1 GCA_016875155.1 Deltaproteobacteria bacterium
GTTACCTTTACCGTTAGACTATACTTTTCTTTGAATCCATAAATCCTATTGACATCTGGTTCAATTCTTTATAAAAGTGGTAAAAACATTTCTGGAGGGCATATGATCCTCGGGATCGAAGAGATTGAAAAAAAGGTATGGGAGGAGGAAAAACTTTTTCTGACCAAACAAGTCGGAATCCTCTTAATCAAGAACGATGCCATTAAATTTGGCGACTACATCCTGGCTTCGGGAAAGAAAAGCCCTTATTATATTGATCTGAGGCTAACCATCTCCAGTCCGATTACCATGGACTGGATCGCCAACTCCTTGACACGGATCGTTGTGAATGAAATCGGCAAGGATAAGGTCGATAAAATATTAGGAGTGCCTACAGCAGGGGTTCCATTTGCCACCATGGTCAGCCAGAAGTTAGGTATTCCCCTCATTTATTACCGCCAGGCCCGGAAAGAACATGGCGTGAGAAAGAAGATCGAAGGCACCTTGGGCCGAAACGACAGGGTGCTCATCGTGGATGACCTCATCACTACAGGAGAGAGTGTGATTGAGGCGACGGAAGTGGTTAGAGATCAAGGCGGCGTGGTTAATGAATTGGTTGTCCTGCTTGACCGTGAGCAGGGAGGAAGGGAAAGGCTTAGGGCATCCCGAATTGAACCTCATGCCCTATTTAAAATATCGGATGCCATGGACTGGCTTCACAATGTCGGTTTGATTGGTGATAAGATCTACGAGACCGTAAAAGAATATATTAAAGAAGAAAACAAGGCCTCTTAAGAAATTGGGGACGGGTTCGTATTTTCTTACATATCTTAGCGAATCTTTGAAATTCTTTAGTAATGCCCCAAATTTTTTGAAATAAGAATAGGAAAATATGAACCCGTCCCCAATTTCTTTCAATGATTGTCGAAGTGATCTGCAGGATTGTCGAAAACTCTGTTTCCCATTGAAACCAAAAAGGAAATTGCCTTTCTTCTTATTCGCCTTCCGACAAACATTTCCCTCCTGTATCTTTAATCCAATGAATTGGCCAATTGATGTCCCCATAGAAGATTGGGTGTTTTGAGCCTATCTCTGCGAAGGGGAATAAATCAAATAAACATGAAATATCAAAAGGTTAAGCTCTTTAAATCCCTTTGGAAGACTACCCGACTAACTCGACATTCAGACTATAAGACTAAATTGGCACATCCATTGCTCTTTACCCCGTTAGAAAGCCCCGTGTGAGCTATCCTAGTGGAAAGTTGAAGGCTTTCCAACGGGGTTTATTAAAACCAAAATGGGTCGGAAGGAGGTGAGCCCCGGTTATTCAGTCTAAAAAATTTTAAGGAGGGAAAAGGGATGAAGAAAATTGGATTGGCGTTATTGGTTGGAATCTTAGTGACAGGGACAGTAACTTCAGCTTGTGCAGGCCCTTTCACCTGGCGTGAAGCCAGGCAGCAGGCGCGCATCCATAATGGGGTTAGTAATGGGTCTATCACTCCAGGGGAATTCATGCGACTTGAAGCGGAGCAGGCAAGGATTGAGGCGCACCGCCAGAAGGCTTGGTCTGATGGTGTCATGACTCCACGAGAAGCCGGTCGTCTCACAATAGAACAGAATCGGGCCAGCCGACATATCTGGAGGGCCAAACATTAAATTGGGGACGGGTTCACATTTTATCGGATCATATTATAGAAACTTAGACCTTGTTGAAAATATTCTTAAGATCCAATGAGATATGCAAAATAAATGTGAACCCGTCCCCAATTTCTTTAAAAAGAGTAGGGGTATTCACCGGTGAAGCAGGCATAACAGAAGTTTTTTTCTTCCCCCATGAGGCATTTTTTCAGTCCGTCAACGCTCAGGTAGTGTAAAGAGGTGGCATGAATGAATTTCTGGATCTCATTGACCGTATGGGAAGAGGCGACCAATTCGGATTTCTTGGGTGTATCAATGCCGAAAAAACAAGGGTTGGTGATGGGAGGGGAGCTGATCCGGACATGAACCTCCTTGGCGCCAACGTTTCGAAACATCCTGACGATTTTTCGGCTGGTTGTGGCGCGCACGATGGAGTCGTCTACAATAACAATCTTCTTTCCCTTCAACAACTCTCTGACCGGATTCAATTTTATCTTGACGCCAAAATGGCGGATTCGCTGATCCGGTTCGATAAAGGTTCGTCCGACATAGTGGTTCCGGATCATTCCGAGTTCAAGGGGAAGATGCGATTGTGCCGCATAACCCATGCCGGCCGGAAATCCCGAATCTGGGATGGGGACGGTCATATCCGCCGCAGCCGGCGATTCTTTGGAAAGTTGGGCACCAAAGGTTTTTCTCATTTCATAGACATTATGGTTGAAGATGAAGCTGTCTGGGCGGGCGAAATAGATGAATTCAAAGATGCACTGATGTAGCTGTTTGTGAGGGAAGGGTTTGAAGGATTTAATTCCGGCGTCATTGATGAGAAGAATTTCTCCGGGTTCGATCTCCCTGATCCATTTGGCGCCAATGAGGTCAAAGGCGCAGGTCTCAGAGGCAATTACCGGAGAACCTTTAAGGGAGCCGAGGATTAGTGGCCTAAAACCCATGGGATCTCTTGCGGCCACCATTTCTTTGTTTGTGAGAAAGAGTAGGGAGTAGGCGCCTTCTACCTGCCGGAGGGCATGGATGGTTCGATCCAGAAACGTTTTTCCTTTTGAACGTGCGATTAGGTGAACGATGACCTCCGTATCCATATTGGACTGGAAGATGGCTCCTTGGGATTCCAGTTTGCTCCTGATCGGAGAGGCATTGGTCAGGTTTCCATTATGGGCAATCGATACCATGCCATTCGCATAGTCTGCCACAAATGGCTGTGCATTCTTGAGTTCACTTGAACCCGTTGTCGAATACCGGACGTGGCCTATGGAGCTTCTTCCGGATAATCTTTTCAAGAGGTCTTTTGTGAACACTTCGGAGACCAGTCCCATCTGTCGATAGTGGTGGAGTTGGTTCCCATCGGATGAGACGATCCCGGTGCTCTCCTGGCCTCGGTGCTGAAGAGCATAGAGACCTAAATAGGCATGATTGGATGCTTCATTGTGATCATAAATGCCAAAGACACCGCACATCCTAACGGACCTCCTCACATAAGAAGATGATTTTTATTGAGATTGAATCAACTTTAATATCAGAAAATTGAACACTACTTTTAAAGTAATTTATGAAGTTACTTTAAGGCCGTTATCGATCTTTTTTGTTTTTTCGGCAATGGGGGCGAAGCAAGGCATAAAGACTAAATAGCGGACCTAAAATGTATAATGGATTATCGGATAATTTGTCAACAAAAGTTCCTGATTATTTTTTCACTTCTAAGCTGTTGTATCTTTCTTTTAATAACTCTATAGCTGCTTCTCTAGTTCGAATCTCGCCCTCGATCTGTTTCTCACGAATGAAATTTAAGATTTCACCCACCTTTGGTCCGGAAGGATAGCCCAGAGCCATCACATCGTGTCCGGTGACGAGGGGAGGGGGATGGACGATATCCTTCTGCGCGAATAGTTGAAGAAGCCGAAGGCAATGGCCTTCAACGATCTCGTCAATTTGAATGGAGAGGATTCCCCGGCTTGCCTCCTTATCCCCGAGGGTGTGGAGGACGAGAAGAGGTGTTTCTTCCCCTATCTGATTGACAAGTCTTTTAAGGGCCGACTCACCGGTCTCCGATGAGAGGTTGAGGATCCTCATATGATGTTTGATGAGATGAAGAACCCGGTTTTTCAGTGGATTGGAGAATCTCAGTCTCTCCATGATGGCCTCGGCTCTCTTGCATGAGAAGGATTCGTGGTGATAGAAGTGAATTTTCCCCTTGTCATCCTGAGAGTAAGTGTCCTGTTTTCCAAGGTCATGGAAGAGCGAGGCATAATAGAGAGCCAGCCTATCTTCACGGGTCAGAGAGATCGTTTTTCCGGTCCGGGTCAGCCATTCGAAAGCCCAGTGTATTTTTTCGATCATCAGAAGAATATGGAAGAGGACATTGAGATGGTGGTGCTTGTCCTGGCCGAGATTTTCCAGTCCCATTAGCTCCGGCATGAGGACGAGAAGAAGCCCCAGTTCATAAAGGGATTTTATTCCGAGGTAGGGGTGAGGGGAGAGAAGGATCCGGTCCAGCTCCATCTTGACCCTTTCACCTGGGAGATGCCTCATCAAATCTTTTTTGGAAGAGATCTCCTCCTCCAGTCTGATGTCTATTGAAAATCCTTCGAGTGTGCAGAGATAACGGATTGCCCGTAACATCCGCAAAGGGTCCTGGTCGATGGAGTGTGGAGAGACGGAACGGATCAACTTTTTTTCAATATCATCAAACGCACCTTCGATCGCATGACAGGTCTCATCGCGAAGAGAGACCGCAATGGCATTGATGGTGAAATCCCTTCTGCGGAGATCCTCCTCAAGAGTCTCTCCCTGAAAGAAGGTGATATCCATCGATACCTCTTTCTTCATCATTCGATAGGTGATGGTTCCTGCCTCCTCTTTTCCCACCTTAAAGAATTGAAATTGAAAAGCATGTTCCATCGTTGGAATAAAGGAAGAGCATTCTTTCGGCAGGGCAAAGTCGTAGTCCATTCCAACCTGCTGAAACCCTGACCAATGGGCTCCGAGGAGCAGGTCCCGGAGATATCCTCCCACAAGAAAGAGAGGAACTCCTTTCTCCTTTGCCAGGGTGGAAAGTTTGAAGAGGATCGGGTCATCCAGGGCCCTATGGATTAGGGTTTTTTCATCCATTGGAGATTCTATTTGATTAACCTCTCCGTTTGTGATAATTTCCAGTTAGAGAATAGACGATGGAAGGGAGGCTTGTCAATTGTCGCTGCAACTCGAAGCCGGCAGAACGATCCGAGAGGAATTGGAAGAACAGGAGAAGAAAATTCTTTCACCTTTTGCGACATTGAGTTCAATGAGCAAAGGACGGCCATCCTTTGAAGAGCAGTGTCCTCTCAGGCCAGCCTTCCAGCATGACAGGGACCGGATCATTCATTCCAAATCCTTCAGGAGGTTGACGCATAAGACCCAGGTCTTCCTTGCTCCCACCGGAGACCATTACCGCACCCGATTGACTCATACCCTTGAGGTCTCTCAAATTGCCCGGACGATTTCAAAGGCCCTCCGGCTCAATGAAGATCTGACCGAAGCCATCTCACTGGGCCACGATCTGGGCCATACCCCATTCGGTCATGCGGGAGAGGAGACCCTCAATGAAATTCTCCCGGGTGGATTTAACCACTCCGAACAGAGTTTGAGGGTCGTGGATCTTCTTGAAAAAGACGGCAGAGGATTGAACCTCACCTTCGAGGTGAGAGATGGCATCTTAAGACATACGAAGGGAAAGGGGGAAATCCTCTGTAAGGATCCTGCTTCAATGGCATCGACGCTCGAGGGCCAGGTGGTGCGTCTGGCCGATATCATCGCCTACATCAATCACGATATTGATGATGCGATACGGGGCGAAGTGATTTCCCTGAAGGATATTCCTGAGGATTGTATCAAACGATTGGGGGATGCCCATTCGAAGCGGATCAATACGATGGTCAATGATATTGTGTCGGAGACCTTACGGTCGGGAGGTGGACGCCTCTCGATTTCTGAGGAGATTCTTTCCGCGATGTGGGATATGAGAGAGTTCCTCTGGGAGAGGGTTTATGAGAATGAGACTGTCCATGCCGATTTTCACAAAGCGGCCAAAATTTTAAGAGAACTTCACCAATATTTTATAGATAAGCCGGACTATTTTCTAACGTTAATCGAAAGGAAAACCCTCTACGATTCATTGGAACGTTGTATTGCTGATTTCCTTGCCGGCATGACCGACCGTTATGCCTTCAACCTCTACGAGAAACTTTTTCTTCCTCTTCCCTGGATGGCCCTATGAAATTGAAGGGGCAAAAAGGAGTTCCTTCGATAGAAAAAACGATTCGAGTGCTCATCTTGGGTGCAGGCGGGAGGGATTTTCACAATTTCAACACTTTCTTTAGAGACCACCCGGGATACCAAGTGGTTGCATTCACAGCCACTCAAATCCCATTTATTGCAAATCGAACCTATCCTCCAGAGTTGAGTGGAGCCCTCTATTCAGAAGGGATTCCGATCTATCCAGAGGAGGATCTTTCCCGACTCCTCTCCGAGAAACCCATCCAGATGGTCGCCTTCTCTTATAGTGATATCTCTCATGAAGAGTTGATGGATAAGGCTTCTCTCGTCCTATCCAGGGGGAAGAATTTTGTTCTCCTCGGGCCTGAAGAGACCATGCTCAAAAGCAACATACCGATCATTTCCGTCTGCGCTGTAAGGACCGGATGCGGCAAGTCGGTGATCTCTCGGAAGATCGCCTCCATTTTGAAAAAGAGAGGGATTCGGGTTTCTGTGATACGGCATCCCATGGCCTATTGTACATTCAAACCGGTACTCCGGTTTTCCAGTATGAAAGAAGTGGATGAGGAAGCCTGCACCATTGAGGAGAAAGAAGAATTTGAACCCCTGGTTGAAATGGGAATCACCGTCTATGCTGGTATTGACTATCAGGAAGTGTTAAAGGCCGCGGAGAAAGAGTCTCAGATGATCATTTGGGATGGGGGAAATAATGACTTTCCGTTTATAAAACCAGATTTGGAGGTGGTACTTCTGGACGCATTACGACCCGGACACGAGAAACTCTACTACCCAGGAGAGGTGAATCTGAGAAGGGCGGATCATCTCATCATTACAAAGGTGAACGAAGCCAATGAAGAATCCCTCCTACAGATTAAGCAGAATATTTCAAAGGCCAATCCATCTGCGAAGGTGATGGTAGCCCCTTCAATGATTAATACAGATCACCCGGAATGGATTGAAGGCAGAAGGGTGTTGGTTATTGAAGATGGACCCACGATCACACATGGGGGGATGTCTGAAGGGGCAGGGGCCTCCCTGTCGAGGAGGCTATCGGCGACGCTGATCGATCCCAGGCCCTATGTGGTTGGTTCGCTAAAGGAAGTTTTTGAGAAATACCCTCATATCGGAAGAGTCCTCCCAGCCACGGGATATTCCGAAAACCAGGTTCGGGACCTTGAAGAGACGATCAGAAGGACGGCGTGTAATGCAGTGGTCATGGCTACCCCTACGGATCTAAGAAGAAAGATACGAATTGATCAACCGGTCGCAAGGGTAAAATACGATTTTGACATTGACCTTGATTCCATCATAGAAGGGTTTTTGCAGAAAAAGATAAACCTAGAAAATAAATCCTAAAGTTGACATTGAGGTTTGGTTGTGATAATGACTTAAAATTAATAATGAAATTTATTTCTTTTCATTTCTCCCGTTAGAAGAATGATGAGCCCAAGTTATTCAGGAGGGTTATGTTTCAAAAAAATTCTGATGAAGGGTCCATCCACCCTTCCTAATTGCTAACGGGGTGAACTCCCATTAAAGGAGAGTTGAAAAATGGCAAAAGAGATTCTCGTCGCCGAAGCAGACAAGATGGCTCAGGAGGAGTTTGAACGGATTTTTGAAGCGAAGGGTCACCATCTCATTTTTACAAACAATGATGAAGAAGCCGTTCTGAGGGGGAGACTCTTT
>VGSD01000134.1 GCA_016875155.1 Deltaproteobacteria bacterium
CGAGGCTGGAATTGATATGTCTCCGGTCATTCCCAACTGTGCAGATTCCGATCTGGGTCCTCTGCCAGAGGTCTTGATCCCCGACCTCTGAGATGGACACGTTAAATCGATGTTGGACCCGGTCAATGATCTTCCGTAGGATATGGCGTTTCTCTTTGAGCGAATGATTCTCTGGAATTCGAAAATCAAGTTGGCAAATTCCAACGACCATCTTATTCTCCTCCTCTTTTCATCCCGCTGGATCTAAGACAATCGAGGCTGAACCTGCTCCATCTCATAGGACTCAATGATATCCCCAGGTTTGATATCATTAAAATTCTCCATCCAGATGCCGCATTCAAATCCCTGGGTACACTCTTTCATATCGTCTTTAAACCGTCTGAGCGATGAAATACGACCGTCAAAGATAACGACATTATCCCGCAAGAGCCGGGCATGAGATCCCCGGACCACTTTTCCATCTGTGATCAAGCTCCCTGCGACAGTGCCCATCTTTCGAACGTTAAAAAGCTGAAGCACCTGGGCTCTTCCGAGAATGTGCTCTTTGTAAGTTGGCTCCAGCAGTCCTTCCAGGGCTTTTTTGATGTCGGAGATGGCATCATAGATGACCGAGTAGGCGCGCAGATCCACACTTTCCTGTTCGGCAAGAGACTGGGCCTTCGGACCAGGCCTCACGTTGAATCCGATGATGATCGCATTTGAGGCGGATGCCAAATTCACATCGGATTCGGTGATGCCGCCAACCCCATCATGGATGATATTGACTTTGACTTCGTCCGTGGAGAGTTTTTTCAAAGCCTCCTTCATCGCCTCAATCGAACCCTGGACATCTGCCTTAATGACGACATTGAGTTCTTTGATCTCGCCTTTCTTGATCTTTTCGTAGAGCTCTTCTAAAGAGACTTTGCTCAACTTGGAGAGTTCTCTGGCGCGGATCTTTTCCTGCCTATAAAGGCTGACCTGTTTGGCCAGTCTTTCTTCTGTTACTACGATTAAGGTCTCTCCAGCATCAGGGACGGCAGCGAATCCGACGACTTCCACCGGGATGGAAGGTCCGGCATTTTCGATCTTCTGCCCTCGATCATTGAGCATGGCCCTCACCCTTCCATACTGGGAACCTGCAATGAAGACATCCCCTGTTTTCAGGGTTCCTTCCTGAACGAGAACGGTCGCCACCGGTCCTCTGCCCTTATCCAATTTGGCTTCGATCACCACGCCCCTGGCGGGCTTATCGGGATTGGCTTTTAACTCCAGAACCTCTGCCTGGACGAGAATCAGTTCAAGCAATTCCTTGATCCCGATCTTCTGTTTGGCTGATATTTCAGCGAAAATGGTACTGCCTCCCCACTGTTCAGGAACCAGTCCATATTCGGATATCTCTTTTTTTACCTTTTCCGGGTTGGCATTTTGTTTATCAATCTTATTGATCGCCACGAGAATGGGAACATTGGCTGCCCGGGAGTGGTCGATGGCCTCTTTCGTCTGCGGCATGACTCCGTCGTCTGCGGCGACCACCAGAATAACCACATCGGTCACCTGGGCGCCCCTGGCTCTCAACGCAGTAAATGCTTCATGACCAGGGGTATCAATAAAAACGACGTGTTCATTTTCGAGTTGGACATCGTAGGCGCCGATATGCTGGGTAATCCCCCCTGCCTCTCCGTCCACCACATTGGTTTTACGGATTGCATCCAGAAGCATGGTTTTACCGTGATCCACATGTCCCATAATGGTGACCACCGGTGGTCTAAGTTGAAGCTCTTCTGGCCGATCCTCTTTTCTTTGAAGAAGTTCCGGATGGTCAAAAGAGATCCGTTCCACTTCATATCCGAACTCACTTGCCACAAGCGAAGCCACATCCGCATCAATGGCCTGGTTGATATTGACCACCACGCCGATATCCATCAGTTTTTTAATCAACTCTCCGCCTCGGACGCCCATTCTTTTGGCAAGATCACCAACTGAGATGACTTCGGCAATCCGGATGATTCGTTTAATGGGTTTCGGAACAGTGATCTCCGTCTTTCTGGGAGACTTCAGGATGAGCTTCTTCTTAAACGGCTTAAACGGCCTGGGCAAGAGGTCTCCTTCTTTTTCGGGCCTTTTCTCATCGGTCGAGTCATCCTCCTGGACCATTCTCTCTTCAATCAACCTTCGTTTCTTCACGGCCACTTTTTTCTTTGCTTGGAGGAGACTCTCTTTTTCTACCTGTTCCAGAATCTCTTTTCTTGGAATTTTCCCGTCTGATTTTATGGTGGGCGTCGGTTTTATCTTCTCTTCCTCGGCAGCCTTGACAGGCTTCTTCCCAACTTCTTTGCCCGTAGGCCTGGCAGAAGGAGTTTCAATAGAAGGTTTAACAGGAGCCGTCTCTTTGGCTCCAGCCCTCTTTTCAGGAGGAACACCGGTCTCACTCTTTCTCTTGATGGGTTCCTTGGCTGTTGGCTTTTCTTCCTTTTTCTCCCCTTTCTTCAAGACTTTTACCATTTTTTGAGGGGACACGATCTCAGGTTTGCTCTCTTTTCTTGGAACAACGACTTCAGGCTCAACTGAGACAGGAGGAGGGGGAGGAGGCGCAGGAGGTTCGATGCTTCTTGTTCTCCTTCGGATCACCGTAGACTTGACCCTTTTTTCAATAACCTCTTTTTCAGCATCTCTTACGATAATCTTCTCGTCTGAAGCAGGAGGGACTTTTTCCTTCGATTCGGGCTTCTTATCTTTGACCTTCAACCCCATCTTTTTCAATTTCAAAATCAGATTGTCGTCCCCTCCCTTGACGTCACCCGCAAGGTCGAGAACTTTTACTTTCGACATTCCCTTTCCTCCTTCATCCCAATAGAACCTTCCACGCTTTAAAATCTAGGGGATCGGATGTGGTGATAACATGGGAAGCATCAAGACCGATCCCTTCTAAGGGGTTTGTTGTTAGGTTTTGATCGATTCTTTCCCACAACTTTCTTCAAGGCTGATGACATCAGGGAGCGGTCCGAAAGGACGTCTCTTCTTCGCCATTTTTATGCAGAAGGCGTCTGGGCAGACATAGAGTCCCCTTCCCATCTGGTTCCTTCCTCCCACCATACATGCTCTCCCGTCAGCTGTCAGGGTGAATCGAATCATCTCCTCTTTCTTTTTTTTCTTCTTGCAACCGATGCACTGGCGAATCGGACCATGACCCTTTCGGCTCATGGTTTCTTGCTCTCAAAAATTTGCTTCGCTGATTGGATCAATTTTCCAGCCCGTTTCATGCCTATCCCCTGGAGGTCGGAAAGCTTTTCAACGTCTGAGGCCGCAATGTCTTTGATATTTTTAAATCCATGGCTTTTTAGAATCTCAGCGAGTTTTTCTCCTACTCCTTCCATTTTATCGACAGAAACAAGAGAGGAATCTTCCGCTGCTGGTGGAATTTCCTGAAGGGTTTCTTTACCCTCCTTCTCCTGAATCATCTGTGATGCGATTTCAACAATTTTGACAGATTTCTCCTTTTCGCTCCCTAATACCTTAGCCAATTCTTCAGGGTCAGCTTCGGCCAGATCCCGGAGTGAGCGAAATCCTTCATTATAGAGGATACGACTGCCCACATCCCCGATATGCGGGAGCCCCCGAAAGACTTCCAAAATCTCACCGGCGATTTTTTCCATCTTTGATTCGCTCTTGATGTCGATCTTCCACCCAGTCAACTTGGAAGTCAATCGGACATTCTGCCCCTTTTTTCCTATCGCAAGCGAGAGTTGATCATCTGCCACGACCACTTCCATATGCCGGTTCTCTTCATCAATATAGACCCTCGAGACTTTGGCTGGAGCGAGGGCGTTGCAGACATATTTCGCATGGTCCTGAGACCAGGGGATAATATCGATTCGTTCCCCACGGAGCTCTTGAACGACATTCTGGACTCTCGACCCTTTCATACCCACGCAGGCTCCAACCGGGTCGACATCACGGTTCGAACTGTAAACAGAGATCTTCGCCCGTTCTCCGGGTTCCCGGGCCGCACTGATAATCTTGATCACCCCTTCAGAAATTTCAGGAACCTCTAGTTCAAACAGTTTGACGAGAAATCCTGGGTGGGTGCGGGAGAGAAAGATTTGAGGACCCTTTGCATTCTTCTGGACCTCAAGGACGTAAGCCCTGATCCGTTCCCCCTGCCGGTAAACCTCCCCTGGAATCTGTTCTTTAGATAACAGGACAGCTTCTGCCCTCCCAATACTGACATAGAGACTACCTTTCTCCATCCTCTGGACGACGCCGCTGGCGAGATCTCCTTTTCGATCCTTAAACTCGTTATAGACATTATCCCTTTCCGCATCTCGAACCTTCTGGATGATCACCTGTTTTGCTGTTTGAGCACCGATGCGGCCAAAATCTGTGTTGAGCTTCACCCCGAGACTGTCTCCGATCTGCACCTCACTGTCCAGGTCTTTTGCTTCGTCAATCGTGATTTCCGTTGAAGGGTCCATCACCTCTTCGACGACTTGCTTAAATTGAAATAGCTCCACTTCGCCAATCTCTTCGTTATAGTGAACCTCGATCTCTCCCTGATGGCCATATTTTTTCTTGGAAGCAATTAAAACGGCTTGTTCCAAGGCCTCGATGATTACCTTCCGGTCGATCCCCTTATCCTTCCCCACCTGGTCAATCACATAATTGAGGTTGCTCGGCATAGCTGACTTCTCCTTCTATGGTTCTAATTCTAACTTGGCTTTTCCAATATTCTGAAAAGGGATGTAAACGGTCTTTCCATTCATATTGATTTCGATCCCCTCATGGATCACATGGGTTAATTGTCCCTTGAAATGGTGTTGCTTTTCGATGGGGGTATTGGTCTTCACCTTGATCAAACGGTTGATGTACTTCATGAAATCTTTTTCTGTCTTTAAAGGTCGCCTGAGTCCGGGGGAGGAAACTTCCAGGGCATAAGGGGTGGAAATGGGGTTTTCCACATCCAAAATTCTTCCGACTTCCCGGCTGATCCTTGCGCAATCGTCGAGCGTCACCCCTCCCTCTTTATCCATATAAAGACGCAGGACCCATCCTGTTGCTTCTCTCCGGTAATCCAAATCGACAAGTTCCAGTCCTTCACTCAAAAGGATGGGGGTAACAAGCGATGTCACCCGATCAATCATCTCTGCTGACATTTTGCCTCATTCCTCTTGAATCGAGGCGGGTCTAAAAAAAAAGCGGGCAAATAGCCCGCTTTTTCAGCAGACCCAACACTTTGAAATATTTATACTACAATTCAAACATAAATGCAAGGGAATTTTTTGAGACGGACAGGTCCTCTCTTTTCCGGGGGCCTGCTGTAGGATTACTCTTCCCGTTTAAGAGAAGGAGGTTCGATCCCTGAGCCCCGGAGGGTTTCTACCTCCCTGCTTAACTTCTCGATCATCTTTTCATTCTGGCGAAGGGCTTTTTTAAGCTGAAACCGTTGGTAGAGATCGCCTATTCCTCCGATCAACACTCCCAAAAAAACGGAACAGAGAATGATCAAGAAGAGGGGTAAACCCGGGATATCCCAAAAACGATCCTGGATGGGATAAAGGCCAAACCGGAGAGTTACTTCTTTACTGTTTTGAAGCGAGAACAGGATGACGAGGATGAAGATAACCATGATGATGAGTGTTTTGATCCATTTCATTCTTTTTCCTCTCTTTTCTGCCTCTTTTTCTTCAGATGGATGGTAAAGGCAGATCGAAGTTTCTGGTAAGTGTTAACAAGATACTCCGGCACGATTTTGGTTTCTCCCAAAATCGGCATAAAATTGGTGTCCCCTGCCCAGCGTGGAACGACATGAAAATGGACATGTTTCTCTCCTGCCCCTCCGATCTTTCCGATATTGACGCCGATGTTGAACCCGTGAGGAGAAAGAGTGGTTTTTAATACCTGGATGGAAATTTTCAATAGTTCAAAGAGGTCTTTCGATTCGAGGGGGCTCAAGGATTCCAAGTTGATACAATGCCGATGGGGAACAATCATCAGATGGCCATTGTTGTATGGGTATCTGTTCATCATGACAAAGGCATACTTTCCTCGATGCAGGACAAGGTTCTCCCTATCCTTCGCCGTCCTCTTTGCGAGGCAAAAGATGCACTCCTTTCTTTTATTTCCTTTCAAGATATAACTCATTCGCCAAGGAGCCCAGAGATGTTTCATGGTTTTCCAATTCTGGATGAAGTCAAATTCTTTTGTTCCTTTTTATTCCGTGAAAATGGAGATGGAGCGTGATGGGTTGGTCGTAAGAAATCGGATCCATATAATTTTATGATGACAATTCCTGATTGAGGTAGAGATAATCCCTCCAGGAAGAAGGAGGGGTATCGATTCCGAGGCTTTTGGTCAATAAGGGGAGCCAGATAGGCGCCTTAGGCTTTCTGATCAGGGGCATGCCCGCCTCCTCTGGAGTTCTCCCTCCCTTCCTGAGGTTACAGGCGGTGCAACACGTCACCACATTGGTCCATTCCGTCTGTCCCCCCTTCGATCGGGGGATCACATGGTCATAGGTTAATTCTCGATGCTCGAAAGGGGTCCCGCAATATTGGCATACCCCTTTATCCCGAACATATAAATTTTGCCTGGAAAATTTGATGATGGGTGTTTGTCTCCTGATAAACCGGTTTAGTCGGATGACCGCTGGAAGACGGATAGAGACATAAATTCCCCTGATAGTCCGCTCATATTCCTCTATCACTTCCACTTTGTCGAGCATGACCATGATGATTGCTTTTTTCCAGGTCACCACTCTCAAAGGTTCAAAGGTCGAATTGAGAAGCAATGTCCATTTCATCAATGATTAGATTAGAAAAGATCGTCTTCCTTTATGAATTTTAAGGTTAAATAACGATTTTCTAATCGGTTGTCAAGCGTTTTTTAGGAGATTTCCGAAGAGGTTCATAAATCTCTAATGATATTGATTGAATAAAGTAATCAACTCTATGAGAATAATAAAAATTTCAACCTTTGTAGCAAACTACGTCACTCTATAGATAAAAGTAGGATATATGTATTTCCTATCGATAAATATTCTACTGTCAAATTAAGGTGTTACGTTATTATCATGGGTCTGGCTAAATTATTGCATAATTAAAAAGCATGCTTACAACAAATGATTTTATTTTAAAAATCACCTCCTTTTTCCTCCTCCTTTTTTTTAAATCAATCCCTGTGCCAGTTCTGGCGAGGGTGTATCATGATCCGTTTGATTATTTTTACCATCCATATTTAGGAGATTTTGATAAATGATTAAAACCATTAAGGAAGGAACACAGGCGAACCTACATTTACTCAAGATACATTTCCTGATAGGCAAGTTATTCATCGCCAAAATCATTTCGGTGTGGCTGGCTAAAATACTCCGCTAACTTCCCCCTCATTTCCGTTTATGCCTATGCTACAGAACGATTGTAATTCCTGAACTGTTAAAAGATTCTTATCCGTATGAACAGCAGAATTTTTTAATCTTTTATGGGAGGTATTTCCTCTATGATATTGAAATGATTGACAAAGGGATCTCACTCTGGTATAATTTAAGACAAAAAGGAGGGTTCTATGAAAAAACATTATAAGATATTTTCGAT
>VGSD01000135.1 GCA_016875155.1 Deltaproteobacteria bacterium
TCAAAAAAGATTACAAAGATTTTGTTTATTGAATATCTTTTAAATCTCTGGAATCATCTCCTAATCTGTGTAATCAGAGTTTTTATCTTAAAAAATCTCAGTACTGGAACGTGACGCTTCGAAGCAGATTTTCGTTGTCAAGAACCTTGCCCGCCCCTAACACAATGGCGGACAGCGGATCATCTGGAATCGTGATAGGCAGTCCTGTCACCTCTCGCAGAAGGACATCGAGATTTTTCAGAAGCGCCCCTCCGCCTACCAGGACAATCCCTTTGTCTGCAATATCCGCAGCCAATTCCGGTGGCGTCTCTTCAAGAGTGATCCTCACTGTATCGATGATCATATTGATCGACTCAGCCAGAGCCTCGCGGACCTCTTCGCTATTGATCTCGAGCGTCTTGGGAATGCCTGTCACCAGATCCCTCCCCTTGACCTCCATAGTCTCAGGGTTCTCCTCGGGGTAAGCCGTCCCGACGTTGATCTTGATCAGTTCTGCTGTCCGCTCACCGATGAGTAGGTTATATTTTCTCTTCACGTACTGGACGATGGCCTCATCCATCTTATCCCCTGCCACCCGGATCGATTGACTCGTTACAATGCCGGACAGGGAGATCACTGCTACCTCCGTTGTCCCTCCCCCGATGTCGACGACCATATTTCCCGAAGCCTCGGTAATGGGAAGCCCTGCGCCGATGGCTCCAGCCATGGGCTCTTCAATCAAGTAGATCTCCCGTGCGCCTGCGGACTGAGCCGATTCCCGAACAGCCCTCTTCTCCACAGGAGTGATTCCAGAGGGAACAGAGATTACCACTCGGGGCCGGAGTAGAGCCTTACGATTATGGACCTTGGCAATAAAATATTTCAGCATCTCGCCGGTGATCTCAAAATCTGCGATCACCCCATCTTTCATCGGCCGGATGGCAAAGATGGTGCCCGGTGTTCGGCCTAACATCTCCTTGGCCTCCCGACCGACGGCAAGGACGCGTTTGTCCCCTCTCGAATCCCTCTGGATGGCCACCACAGAGGGCTCCGAAGAGACAATCCCTTTTCCTTTCACATAAACAACCGTATTGGCCGTCCCCAAGTCAATGGCCAAATCCGTAGAGAACAGTCCTAACAGTGAATTGAATACCATTCCCTTCTCCTATGGAATTGATGAATGTTGTTCTATATTAACAAATCCCTCATCTCGATTCAAGGAAAATCCTTCCCTCGCTCTCCCCCTTGTCTTTTTCAGGAGGATTGATTAATATTTCCTCGTTGAAAGGAGAATAATGATGTTAACGATCCTAAGAAAACATGCCACCTCCTGGATGCTCAAGGGTCTGCTTCTGTTGGTGGCAGTGACATTCATCTCCTGGGGAGGATATTCTTTCTTCCGGAAAGAAAAATACAATTACGCAGCAAAGGTGGACGGGATTCCCATCCACGTCAGGGACTACCAGGAAACCCTTCAGGGGGTTTTGAAACGTTACCGGGATGCGATGGGCCCTGCCTTCACCGATAAGATGATCGAAGAGCTCCGCATCAAGGAGAACGTCCTGGAAGAACTGATCTCCCGAGCCCTCATTCTCCAGGAAGGAAAAAGGTTGGGCCTCCATATCTCGGACGGCGAATTGAGAATGGCCATTGAATCAATCCCTACTTTTCAGCTTAATGGTCAATTTGATTCACATCTCTATGAAAGATTTCTTCGCCTCAACCGGATGGTTGCAGAGGATTTTGAACAGATGCAACGGGAAAACCTCATTTACAACAAAGTGGTGAATCTCATTCGGCTCAACGGAGCAAAGGTCTCCGAGCAAGAAACATTGGAGACTTACCTCTTCGAGAATGAAAAGATCAACCTCCATTTCATTAAGATTGCCCCTGGGGCCTTCAGGGGACAGGTGAGCGCTAATGAAATCGAGATCAAGGACTATTACCAGAAACAGCAGGAGGAATTCAGAATTCCCACCTACCTCCAGATCCAATACATCGCCTTCCGCCCTTCAGATTATGAACCAAAGGTTCAGGTCTCTCCTGACGAAATCAAACGTTATTATGACCAGCGAAAAGAGAGCTTTAAGATCCCTAAGAAAATCAGGGTTAGGGAGATCCTGATCAAAGTGGATCCGCAGGATTCCCCTGAAAGGATAGAGGAGAAGAGAAAAAAGGCTGAAGAGATCCTCGGGAGGGCTAAAAAGACAAAAGACTTTGCTTCTTTAGCCAAACAGGTTTCTGAATCGGGAACCGCCTCAAAAGGAGGAGACCTGGGATGGCTTCAGAAGGGAAATATCGATGAACCCTTGGAGACAGTTCTCTTTTCATTGAAGGCCGGTACCCTCACGGATGTGCTCAGAGTAGGAGAAGGATTTTACATCTTCAAGGCAGAGGAGGTGACCGAAGAAAAACAGAAGACCTTTGAGGAGGTAAAGGATCAGATCCATCAGGGTTTGAAAAAGGAGAAAGCAAAAGCAGAGGCCTCCCGCAGGGCGGACGACGCCTTCTATTCCCTCTTCCGCAGCAGGGAAATTGAGAAGTTTGCGCGAGAAAAAGATGTTCCGATAAAAACGACAGGTTTCTTCAAGGAGGGCGACGAGATCCCTGAACTCGGCAAAGATCCCTCATTTTACTCCTCCGCCTTCTCATTAAAGACAGGAGAGATTTCTTCTGTGATCAGTATCCCGCCCAATTTTTACATCCTAAAACTGGTGGATAAGAAGGAATCCCGGATCCCTTCTTTGGAGGAGGTGAAAGAGGAGGTTATCCGGATGGTCGCTGGAAAGAAGGCTGACGAGAAGGCACGGCAGACAGCGGATGAGATACTCAATAAGATAAAAACAGGCATGGGGATGAGTAAGGCCATCGAAGGGAAAAGTTACTCAGTGGACGAGACAGGCTTCTTCCTTCGATCTGGAGGCGTGATCCCGAAAATTGGACCCGCTGGAGAATTCATGACTTCTCTCGCCTCCCTAACCGAGCAAAAACCTCTTCCCAAAGAACTTTTCCATACAAAAGAAGGATACTTTGTGGTCCGATTGTTAGCCTCGGAGCCAGCCGATCGAAATAAATTCGAATCGGTCAAGAAGAATCTTGAAAAACGGCTGACCTACCAGAAACAGGAGGAGTTCTTCAGAAACTGGCTCCAGCATCTTCGAGCCAAAGCAAAAGTCGAAATCAACAAAGACGTTCTCTGATTAGAGTAAAATACCCAATCCAAATTGTACCTAAAAATGCGATCGCATTTTTAGGTACAATTAATCGTTCCGATTAAACAAGATGTTTCTTTATCGGAATCTAACTGTTTTAAATAATCTAAATACATTTTCGTCGTTCATTAATAACGAAGCTGTTACAACCATTATCAGAGAAGAACGTCGGAGGCTAAATTGAAGAGTTCAGACCAAATTCGGATTCTGGTGACGGGCGGGGCTGGGTTCTTAGGTTCTCATCTCTGCGAACGCCTTTTAAAAGAAGGCCATGACGTCCTTTGCGTGGATAATTTTTACACCGGGACCAAGCGAAATATTTCCCATCTCCTTGATCAGCCCTATTTCGAACTCCTCCGACATGACATTACGTTTCCTCTTTATGTGGAGGTGGACGAAATCTACAACCTCGCCTGCCCTGCCTCACCCATCCACTACCAGAACGATCCGGTCCAGACGACAAAGGTCAATGTCCATGGTTCAATCAATATGTTAGGGCTCGCCAAACGTCTTAAGGCAAAAATCCTTCAGGCTTCTACCTCCGAAGTTTATGGAGATCCTTCCATCCATCCCCAACCAGAGAATTACTGGGGGAACGTCAACTGCATTGGACCCCGCTCCTGCTATGATGAGGGGAAACGGTGTGCTGAAACCCTTTTCTTCGATTATCACCGTCAACATCGCCTCAAGATCAAAGTCGCCCGCATCTTCAACACCTTCGGTCCCAGAATGCACCCCGATGACGGCCGTGTCATCTCCAACTTCATTCTCCAGGCCCTGAGGAATCAGCCCATCACCATCTATGGCGATGGCTCTCAAACCCGTTCTTTCTGTTATGTGGACGATATGATCGCTGGCTTGATCCGCCTGATGAACACTCCTGACGATTTTACTGGGCCGATCAATCTCGGAAACCCAACCGAGATCTCCATTCTCGACCTGGCCAAAAAAATCATCCGGATGATAGGCTCAAAATCAAAGATTGCCTTCCGACCCCTTCCTGCTGACGATCCCAAACAGCGTCAGCCCTTCATTGATCTGGCAAAAGAGAAACTGGGCTGGACCCCAAAAGTGTCCTTAGACGTAGGCCTGAAAAAAACAATCGCCTATTTTGAGGATGTCCTTAAAAATGGGGGTCAAAAATAGGAATCTAATGTTTCTTGGGAGTGGGAAAAGACAGCTGCCTTCCTGTATCATGATAGGGAATACCAAAATGTTTGTAAGCCAGTTCCGTAGCTTTTCTTCCGTTCTGCATCCTTGCCACAAAACCAATCTTTAAGAGAAAAGGCTCCACCATATCCACCAGCGTATCCGACTCTTCCTGAAGCGTTGCAGCAATGGCCTCCAGACCTACTGGCCCACCCTTGTAATAACGGATGATCGTCTCAAGAAACCTCCGGTCAAGGCCGGTCAGCCCCATCTCATCCACCCCTTCGAGACGTAATGCCTCATCGGTAATCTCTCGGGTGATCTTTCCTTCTCCGCGAATTTCTGCATAATCCCTCACCCTCTTGAGCAGACGATTCGAAATCCTTGGCGTGCCTCTGGAACGCTTGGCAATCTCCTCTGTTCCTTCCCGATCAATCGGTACGCCCAACAGTGCGGCAGAGCGTTTCACCACACGGTTCAGTTCCTCAAGAGAATAGAAGTCGAGATTCCTCAATATCCCGAATCGTTCCCGAAGCGGGGCTGAGAGGAGTCCGGCACGCGTGGTGGCACCGACGAGTGTAAACCGCTCGAGACGGTACCGGTGGCTTCGTGCGTGGGCTCCTTTGTCAAAAATAAAGTCAATGCAAAAGTCCTCCATGGCCGGATAAAGAAACTCTTCCACGATCTTGGGAAGGCGATGAATCTCATCAATGAAGAGGACATCTCCTTTTTCCAGATGGGTGAGGATGCTGATCAAGTCTCCTCCCTTTTCAATGGCAGGGCCTGAGGAGGTGACGATCTGTACTCCCATCTCGGTGGCAATGATATGGGCAAGAGTCGTTTTTCCAAGTCCCGGAGGGGAATGAAAGAGGATGTGATCAAGAGGTTCTCCCCGTTTCTTCGCTGCTTCAATAGCGATCTCCAGGGTCTCAACCACCTGTCCCTGACCGATATACTCGGAAAGCCTTCTCGGTCTCAGATCGAGATAATCCTCAACCTCTGGACGGCCTTCCTCGGACTTTGGCTTTGGATCAACCTCTTTCTTTTCTTCGGACTTCTTCATTTTTTATTATCTCCAAGACTCTCAATCTGCAATTTGAAATCTGAAAATGAACTACCCCCGCAAGCAGCAAGGTATCACCTTCTCTTCTTTGCCGTCATTCCGCGCTTGATTTAGCCTGCCCCGCACTTGATGCGGGGGAATCCAGGCGGGTTTTCTGGATACCGGTCGTTGCGACTCGAAACCGAGCTTTCGCCGGTATGACAAATTCGCCGCAAGCAGCGGGGAATAGAACCCCAAGGGATTTAAAATTTTATTACCCGACCCCCTTTTGTCCCCGATACACTTCTTCGAAGAGTTCCTCTGGGGTAGAGATATTCGGATTCCTCAACATCGCATCATGGACCAGTTTCTGTGCCTCGCCCATTTTATGTCCGAGATCCCTCACCAGAACCTCCTCCACCTGTTTCTTAATGTCTAAGACCTCTGTCTCGACAGGAATCTGATCCTCTCTCATCAGGGCAAACTTGCCAAGCTTTCCCTGAAGCGTCGCAATCATCTTATCTGCTGTTCTCCTTCCGATTCCTTTCAGGCTCTCAAGGGTCTTCGAATCCCTTTCCTCAATGGCTCTCGCAATTTTAGGGATGGGTTGGACAAGGGCTTTCACGGCTGTAAGCGGACCGATATCTTCCACCGTGATGAACTTCTCGAAGAACTCTTTCTCCGGTTCATAATTGAACCCAATGAGTACGGGCTTGGGTTGTCTTTCGGTCTGCTGATAATGGATAAAGAGCTTGACAATTTCTCCGTCTTCACCCGCTCTTTTGGAATGAAAGGTTTTCCTTACGATCGCAGGAAGGAGAATTTCGTACCCCACGCCATTAGCCAGGATGACCACCCGATCCTCCTCCTTCTTTAACAATCTTCCTTCGATGTATCGAATCATCGTTTTACCCCAAAAATCCGAAATCCGAATATCGGGCGAAGCGTCCGCTTAGGACCAACTCGAAACAAACCTAAATTTTCAAAATCTAAATTTTAAAAACTGTTTTGTTTGGAACATTTAAAATTTGGTCATTTGAGATTGTTTCGGATTTCGTGCTTCGAATTTAGAATTTCTCTGCTTCTCGAAAGAGAAGCAGAGGTTACCAGCGAAATTTACTCGTTCGGGAGAGGCCCGTCAGGGCTAAAGCCAGGGCATCACCTGCATGGCTTGATCCGAGGGAGCCCTCAATCTTAAGGTATTGCCGAATGGCCCTCTCCATCTGTTTCTTATCCGCCCGGCCGCTTCCGGTCAAGGCACTCTTCACCTCCGTGGGCCTCACTTCAACGAGAGGAATGTCCTTTTCCTGGGCGGCGAGAAAGATCACACCCCTCACCTCTCCCAACTGAATAGCCGCCTTTGGAAATTGTTTGAGCACAAAGACCTCCTCCATGGCAAGAAGGCCCGGCTCCCATTTTTCGATCAGACCCTTTATTCCATCATAGATGATTTTCAGGCGGAGGGAAATAGGGCAATCCGATTCCGTTCGGATGGCTCCCCAGTCGCAGGCTCTTCCTCCGCGAGGAAGAGTCTCCACAATTCCAAAACCTGTCATGGCTAGCCCTGGATCAATTCCAATTGCCTTCATAAGGAAACCTTCTTCAGATGTAAAAAAAGCCACCCATCTTGATGGCAATGATATGGTGGCTTTTGTAACAAGACAAAAAAATGGCTCCTAAGCACTGAGGCGTTCCATCTCTTCGTCGGAGATATCAAAATTGGCGTAGACTTTCTGGACATCATCCGTATCCTCAAGTCCTTCCATGAGCTTAAGCATCTGTTCAGCTTCTTTACCCGTCAAATGGACAGTGGATTGTGGCACCATGGTCAATTCAGAAGTGGTAAATTTAAAGCCTGCCTCTTCAAGAGTCTTTTTCAAATCATCGAAGTCGTTAGGAGGGACGGTCACCTCAAACTCTTTCCCTGCATCCTTCACATCAAGAGCGCCTGCATCCAGGGCCGCCTCAATCAGACGGTCCTCATCAATGCCGCTCTTGTCGATGAGGATCAATCCCTTCTTTTCAAACATCCAACCCACACAGCCGTTTTCGCCAAGGTTTCCATTATGCTTGGAAAAGACATGCCTCACTTCTGCAACCGTCCGATTTTTATTGTCCGTCAGGACTTCTAAGATGATCGCCACACCCCCGGGCCCATATCCCT